>DASVVH010000044.1:0-4401 GCA_036386615.1 Ardenticatenaceae bacterium | reverse complement strand
GCCCAGCATAGTGACCAGTGTCATCGGTAAGTTGAGTAGAGTAAATAGAAGCCCAGAAATGTTGCCCATCAGGACGCTTCAATTCGTGTATTGCGTCCTTGACCGTGCCCTCGGCAACAATCTTGGTTTTGAGTTGTTCAGCCTCCAGAGAACGGGCGTAGGCAAACTGAATGTTCTTTCCATGAACCTGATCAAGTGATGTGTAGCCGTGCAGTTCTAGCCAAGCAGCGTTCGCATAAGCAACTCTGTCTTGAGCGTCAAGGCGGTAAAAACCAATAGGAACGTGCGCCAGGAAATCTTCCAAACTGTTCTTAGTCATCTCCAATACCTCCATGTATGCATAGTAAATGCAATGTACAGCAGTTGTCAATCCCCCTTATTTGGGTCGAAGATGACGATGGGGTGGTCTACGAAGTCGCCCCAGGGCTGATACACACTCAGCCACAGTTCATTGACCGTGAAGCTGGGACGCGGCATCTCAGGCGGCAGGGGGAGGTCGCCCGGTTCGCCCTGAACGTTCTGGAGGGCAAGTGTATGGGGTTTCCAGATATCGAGCGTCCAGGGGGAGAGAGTCGCGCCATATTTGATGAGCACCTCGTCCAGGGATTGGCGAAGCTCAAGGAGGGGCTGGACCGTCCTCATCGTCCAGAAGAGGCTGTTCGTCTGGCGGAACTGGCTGAAGAAGCGCCAGAGTCCGATGGCTTGCAGCTTGAAGGGGTCGCAGCCTTCGAGTTCACGGTGCAACTCGCCGAGAAGCGGTGCCCAGTTCTCCGGCGCAACGCCGCGCACGCGCTGTACCGTCAGGTGGAACTCGTCGGGGACCGTGCCGTTGAATTGGCGCAACAGCGGCATGGCGGCAATCCGCATCGCCCGCGCCTCGGTGGCGGTGGGGCGGATGAGGAAGAAGGCGTCGCCGGGGAGAACGCTCTGGCTGCCTACCGCCGGAAATTGTCCTGTAGCCATCGTTAAGCCGTCTTCTGAGTATTCATAATAGGACAGATTCCTGATGGCCCTATTGTGTCAGTGTTTTACGAGGGAGAGAAGTTTGTATGAGAAGGGATGAAGGGTATAGAGATGGGCAGACAGAAGAAATAGCCGACTACCCCTTCATCTTTCCTGGTCCCTCGCCGACAAACTTAGCTCCCCGCCTTCTGACTGGCGTGTCAGGCGCTCTAAGCTTTCATAGACAACCGTCAGGAGCACCGCAGCAACCAGCAAGAAAGGACCGAGGGTTTCCAGCCCCCATTGATCAGCTATCAGGCCAAAGCCGCTTACGAGCGACGCGCCGCCCAACATCGCCGCCGCAATCTGGAACCCAACCGTGTTTGCGGAGTGGGATGGTCCCATGCGCGCCGGGGTCAGGGAGATGAACGACGGAAACATGGGCGCGAGCGAGAGTCCGAGCAGGGCAATCCCACCCAACGAGAGCCAGGGCGCGAGGTTGAGCCAGAGCAACACCGCACCGAGAATCGCACCAAACATAGCTAGCTGGAGCAGCGTCCGCACGGGGATGCGCGCAACAACCACCCCTGAGAGCAGCCGCCCGACGGTAAGGCTACCCCAATAGACGCTCACCCAGAGACCCGCCAGGGCTGGCAACATGCCTCGTGCCTCAGTCAGCAGCGTGTACAACCACTGACCCGCCGTTATCTCAAGGCCAGTGTAAAGAAAGAAGAGCAGAATGCTCAACCACGCCGACGGCAGCGACAAGGTACGTACCATTGGCGCGCTGGGTGTGGGCGCGGTTTCGACGGCTTCAGCCTGTGCCTGCCACTGATTGCGGGTAAGCGCAAAGCAGCCCGCCAGAATCAGTTGCGCCACACCGACAATCCCATAACCCAGCCGCCAGGACTGCCCGGCGCTGATCACGCTGCTCATGATGATTGGCCCGGTCGCCGCGCCAAGGCCAAAGGATGCGTGCAGCCAGTTCATCGTGCGCGGGCTGAAGTTTTCGGCGGCGTAGGTGTTCAGGCCCGCGTCAATGGCACCTCCTCCCAGACCCGCCAGCAGTCCTAGACCCACCATGACGGCCCACAGGGGGGCAAAGCCGTAGCCAAGCAGGCTGATTGCTGTTGCAAGGCAGCTCAGGGCCAGTAGCCCACCAACCCCGATGCGCGCCAGCATCCGCCCGCTCGTGAAGCTCGACACCAGATAGCCAAGCCCACTCATCGTTATCAATGCGCCAAGGGCATCCAGCGGGAGGCCGAATGTGGTACGGACTGACGGCCACGCCACGCCAGTTAAGCCATCCGGCAAACCGAGGCTAACAAATGCGGCGTAGGCGAGACCAACAAGCAGCGTGGCGCGCTGGCGAATAGCGGTAGTGGAAGCAGCCACAATATGCCCTACTGTGTCAGTGTTTTGTTAGCGAAGGAACGTTTACTCCAGGAAATCCTGGAGGGGGACCATCTCGTCCCAGTTATGGCCGACTTTGGCGTCCACGCCGAGCGGCACCTTGAGTTCCATCGCGTTGCTCATGATGTCCATGACGAGCGGGGCCACGTCTGAGAGTTCGCTCTCCGGCACATCGAATAGCAGTTCGTCGTGGACTTGCAGGACCATCGCGGTCTTGAGGTTACTCTCTTGCAGGGTTTGGTGAATGTTAATCATCGCCACCTTGATAATTTCGGCGGCGCTGCCCTGAATGGGGTGGTTCTTGGCGGCGCGCTCGGCGGCGCGGCCCTGGTTGGAGTAGCGGTTCTGCTGCAATTCCGGGAAGTAGCGGCGGCGGCCCGCGATGGTCTCGGCGTAGCCCACCTTCTGCGCCTGCGATACGATGCCTTCGAGATAGGCTTCGATGTTGGGGAAGGTGCGGAAGTAGATGTGCAGCGCCTCCTCCGCCTCGGCGTAGGGGATACTCGCCTCGCGGGCGAGGCGGAAGGCGCTCATGCCGAAGAGCAAACCGAAGTTGATAATCTTGGCGATGCGGCGCTGGTCGCGGCTCACCTCATCGATGGGCACGTTGAAGAGGCGGTTAGCGGTGGCGGCGTGAATGTCCTCGCCCTGCCGGAACGCCTCAATCATCACGGGGTCTTCGCTCAGGTGTGCCAGTACGCGCAATTCCACCTGCGAGTAGTCGCAGGCAAGGAGGAAGTGGCCGTCAGGCGCGACAAAGGCACGGCGAATCTCGCGGCCCATCTCGGTTCGCACGGGGATGTTCTGGAGGTTCGGGTTGCTGGAACTGAGCCGCCCCGTTTCCGCTGTCGTCTGGGAAAAGGTGGTGTGGATGCGCCGCGTCTGCGGGTTGACCATCGTGATGAGTTGGTCCACATAGGTCGAGAGGAGCTTTTGCAGGCTGCGCTGCTCCAGAATGAGTTCGATAATGGGGTGTGAGCCTTGCAGTGCCTCCAGAACGTTGACGGCGGTGGAGTAGGCTCCCTGCGCGGTGCGGGTGCTCTTGCGGCGGTCCAGTTCGAGCCTGTCAAAGAGCACTTCCGAGAGTTGCTGCGGCGAGTTGATGTTGAACTCGTAGCCCGCGTGCGCGTAGATGCCTTTTTCCAGTTCGCCAAGGCGGCGGTTCAGCGTCTCGCGGACCTGGGTGAGCGCTTCGGGGTCAAAGGCGACGCCGCGAAGCTCCATGTCCACGAGCACGCGCACGAGCGGCATCTCGATGTCGTGGAAGAGGTCGAAGAGTGACCTATCTTGCAGTAGTTGGACCTGAAGCGGCACGAGGCGCGCGGTCATGTCCACATCGGCGCAGGCGTAGGGAGTTACCGCCTCCACCGCCACCTGAGCCATCGTAATCTGCGAGCGACCCTTGCCAATAAGGTCGGTAATCTCCGTCATCGGCTGGCCGAGTTCGGAGAGGGCGAGCGCTTTGAGGCCGACAGCACGCGAGCCGGGGTTGAGGAGCCACGCGCCAATCATCGTGTCGTGCTCGACGGCGGGCACCTGGAAGCCGTGCTGTAACATCACCTCGATGTCGAACTTCGAGTTGTGCGCGAAGATGTTGAGGCCGGGGCGGCAGATTGAGGGATTGAGCAGGGCCGTGACGCGCTCTAAAGGAAGGTTCTGCGGGGCCGGGGGCAGCTCGGCTCCGAGGCTCAGTTGGCCGTCCGGCAGGGCGGCGACGTGACCAACGGGAATGTAGTAGGCTCTGCCCTGCCCAAGCCCCACTGCCAACCCGACGAGGTTCGCGGTGACGGAATCGAGGCCATCGGTCTCCACGTCCAGGGTGACAGCCTTTGCCTCATTTATCTCCCGCGCCAGAGCCTCCAGTTCCTCCTCGCTAGTGACCAGGGCGTAAGAGGTCTCGACTTCGGGTAGCGCCTCAAAGACGCGTTGTGCAGCCCCGTCCGGCTGCGGGATGCGGTCTATCAAAGAGGTGAACTGGAGGGCGCGGAAGAGTTCAAAAACCTCGTTGTGGTCGAAGTCACGGGTTCGGCAGGCATTCAGGTCGAG
>DASVVH010000043.1:0-8970 GCA_036386615.1 Ardenticatenaceae bacterium | reverse complement strand
CTACACCAACGTCGAATTCACCGACGAAGCGATGGAGGCCGCCGGATAATGAGCCACCAGCGCGTCCTCGGCATTGACCCCGGCACCGCCATCGTCGGCTGGGGCATTGTCGAGGGCGACGAGCAGGAGATGGCCCTCGTGGGGCACGGCGTCATCCGCACCCCCGCCAACCTGCCCCTCGTCGAGCGCATCAGCCTCATCTACGACGGCATCAACCAGCTTCTCGACGAGCACCAGCCGCGCGGCGTCGGCGTCGAACAACTCTTCTTCGCCCGCAACGTCACCACCGCCCTCCCCGTCGCCCACGCGCGCGGCGTCATTCTGCTCGCCGTCCACCAGCGCGGCCTGCCCCTCGTCGAGTTCACCCCGATGCAGGTCAAGCAGGCCATCACAGGCTACGGCAGCGCCGACAAGCAGCAGATGCAGCAGATGGTCCGCCTCCTCCTCGGCCTCGACGAGATTCCGCGCCCCGACGACGCCGCCGACGCCGTCGCCATCGCCATCTGCTACCACCAGACCGCCCGCTACTCCCAGCTTACTGGGCCACAATAGACCCTCCATAAAAGAGGCCCGCGCTTAAGGTAGCGCGGGCCTCTTCCTTCCATCCGGCAGCGTCACATCAAACGCATCGCCTCATAATAGTTCCCGATAACTGCCACCGACACCACGTTCAGCACTACCAGCCCCGCCAGAAAGGCCCAGAAGCCGACCAGGCGCAGGCGGCGCGGCCAGATGGCCCACCACCCGCTCCCAAGCACCAGTGCCATCGGAATGATAGCCGGGTAAACGTACCGCCCCACGGGCATCGGTATGCGGCCCCAGTTGAACGCCAGCGGCCAGATGATAGCGTTCAGCCACACGATAGCCGCAATCACCGCCAGTAGAAAGAGCGCCGGGTAGAGTCCCGGTTGCCGCTCCCGCCGTGACTGCGCCAGCCACTTCCCCGCCCCCAGCAGCGCCACTCCCACCAGAACCGCCCGCACCAACGACCAGTAAGGGCCGTTGAGCCGCACGTGCCCCCACGCGAACGCCGAGAAAAAGTCCCCGAGGATTAAGGGCGTAACCGTCCCAGCAAGCCACCCCGCGTTGCGCTGCACGTCAAACAGCGCCGACAGCACGAACGTCGGTGAGCGCCGCGCATACTGGTAGAGAGTCCGCTCCACCCATGGCCGGAGCCGTGGCGCTCCCCGCTCGAAAGAGCCATTGCGAACCAGATTCATATACCGGTTGTTGCCCGCCATCACCGTTGCCCCTTCAAAAACAGGTTCCGGTCCGGTCGGAAGCTCGCCGACGACGGCAAAGGCCCCATCCAGATAGACGTTGAACGGCTCCGCTTGAGGCGTGGGCTGTACCGTCAGGAGGCTATAGTAAGCGACCCCCGTAGTCTCCGTGACAAACAGGGTGCGAGTAACGAGGGTCGGCACCGTCGTCACCGTAACAGGGTGGTAGAGAGCCTCAATTGAGGTACCTATGGCCTCGTCCCACAGGATGCCCGGTCCCGCCACCTCCGCTTCCCGGTCCGCCCACACCCAGCCGCCGACGGTGACGGTCTGGCCCCGAATTCGAGGCACGTCTTCTCGCAGGAAAGGGTTCATCAGGCGGCGAAGTGGCTCATCACTCACCGCCTCGATTGTCAGGGCATGGGTTCCAAAAGGAGCCTCGTCCCTGACCTGTCGGGTTGCCGAGTCCTGTGCCGTCGTAAACTGCTCGCGGTACCAGTAGGCCGCGTCGCCCCACTCCATGACTGTGATCATGCCCAGCAAGAGAGCACCTATCATCGGAAGCCACAGCCAGCGCCAGCGCCACCCCCGCTGCACCCACCAGGTGAGCGCCAGGACCAGCGGCACGAGCAGGAGCGAAATCGCGGCTGTGTTCTTGGTGAGGATGGATAGCACCGCGCTGCCAACTACCCAGAGCAGCCTCTGCCACGTCAGGCCCAGGCGAATCATCCGCACTGCCCCCCACGCGAAGAGCGAGAGGACGAGGACCCCACCCACATCATTATTCACCGCAGTCATGTGGCTGGCAAAAGGAGGCAGCAACACCAGAGTCAACGGCACAGCCCAGCGTAACGGATGACGGGACGGCGTGAGGTCACGCATTAGCCCGACTGTAACCAGAACGGTGAGTAGGAAGAGGGCAAGCGATACCGAGCGCGCAACGTAGAGTTGTGTCGTCATATCCAGATAGAGCACCAGCCGGAGCGGTAGGCTGACCAGGAAATAGTAGACAGGCGGATGAGCGAGCTCCAGGATACCAATCCAGATTCCAGTCCACTCCCGTAGCCACTCTGGCTGCGGAATGCCCAGATAAAAGTCATGCTCGAACATGGAAGCCACGACATCGCGCCGCATTGGGGAGTCCAGCATCTCAATGGTCGGACGGAGAACCCCTCGATTAGCAATGAGCCATGCGTGCTCGAAGTGGGTCGGCTCATCGTAGTGCTGCCAGGGCGGCAGCAGGAAAAGGTGCAGGAGACCCTGAAACAGAGCCACCAACACCACGAGTGTTATCTTCGCGCGCTCGGAGAGCACAAGGCGTGCCGCGAAACCCAGGCGTGGACGAGCCATCGGCACGGCCAAGGGGAGTTCATGAGAGGACGGATTCATAGACTTCCTTTGTTTTGCGCGCGAGTTTGTCCCAGGTGTAGCACTCCAACACCTTCTGCCTGCCCCGCGCACCCATCTGCGCGGCTAGCGCGGGATGGTCTAATAGATAGCATATCTTTTCGGCGATGCTGGCGGGATGCTGCGAGACGACGTACCCATCCTCGCCCTCGGCAATCACCTCTCGAATGGCAGGAATATCCCCGCCAATTACAGGCTTGCCCATCATCCAGGCTTCGGTATAGACCCCTCCGAAACTCTCCTGATGAGAAGGCACGCAGAGCAGGGTACAGGCAGCCAGCCACTCGCTCTTCTCTTGCAGGCTCACACTGCCGAGTTCAATAATCCGAGGCTCGTCCAGCGGCGCGAAGAGGCGTCTGGAATAACGGGTGGGTGGGCCGACGAACACGAAGCGGGCATCGGGGAACCGGCTCCAGACAAGGTTGGCGGCTTCGAGTAGAGCGCTGACACCCTTGTAGCGATATTTCTGTGCCAGAAAGAGGATTACAGGCGCGTCACCGAGATTGTAGGAACGGCGGCGCTCTGCTCCATTGGCATCGGGCATCACGACAGGCCCCATGCCTGTAATATAGATTCTTTCCGGTTGAACCCCTAATCCAACTAGCGTTTCCTTCTCGACGTTGGTCAGCGCAATTAACGCGTCCGCCTGCTGGTAGAGGGCAATGTACTCTTTATAGTTCCAGCCAACCCAGCGCGGGTGATGATAGGGCACGAAGACGAAGGGGACGCCTCGCTGGCGCGCAACCTTTAGCGAGGCGTAGCTAATCCCTTCCCGACCAATACGGGCGTTATGGATGATTTCCACATCGCTGGCGAATGCATCAATCTTGAGGGCCAGCACGTCAGAGATACGGCCCACTGCGCCTCGCTTCCACCCGTAGTAGCTGAGGACGTAAGGAGCCAGTTGCCAGCGCTCTCGCTGGGTGAGGGTGATGGTTTGGACAGCAACCCCATCTATCTCATACGACTCCGTGCGACGCGGTGCGTTAAGGGTGGTGCCCAGCAACCAGTCGGTACGATGCTTCGTCCATTGCGTGATGACCTGCACGTTATCCCCGCGTGCCAGTTCCCTCACGACTTGATGAGTATGCAACTGCGCGCCACCGACGGCGGGCGGGTAGCTGGTTATCGTATATAGGATGTTCAACGGTCAGTTGCTATTCCGAGAAGTCCCGCAGACAGGCGGGGACAACGGGCGAGAACGGCAAAGGATAGAGCGAAAAGGACAAAGGCTCAAATCAAGAACGGCCTTCAAACGCCTGCCGATAGACGGAAATCGTCTCTCTGGCGCAACGCCCCCAGGAGAAGCGCCGTGCCTGCGCGTAACCCCGCTCCCGAAGTAGGTCCGCCCTCTTAGGGTCAGAGAGCAACTGGTGGATGGCACCAGCGAGTTTCGCCGCGTCGGTTGGCTCTACCAACACCCCCGCCTCGCCTACCACCTCCGGCAATGAGGAGACGTTTGACACGATGACCGGACACCCGTTGCTCATCGCTTCCAATGGTGGGAAGCCGAAGCCCTCATATAGTGAGGGGTAGACCAGCATGGTCGCCTGCTGATAGAGAGACTGAAGTTCGTCGTCCGAGACGAAGCCAGCCAGCCTCACGCGCTCCGCGATACCAAGCCTTTGTGCATATTCCTGCACATCACTCGCCATCCAGTCAGCGGCCCCAACGACGAGAAGGTCGGGCACATTCGCCTCCTGCTCTACCAGGAGGCGGTAGGCTTCCAGGACGGTCCCGAGATTCTTTCTCGGCTCCAGCGTTCCTACGCAGAGGATGTACGAGTGCTCCCCACGCGGAGCAGGAAGGGGCGATGCGGGCGAGGCAAGCAAAGAACCGGGATAAATTGCCGTTATAGGCACATGTGGCGCGAATGGTGCGAGATCTTGGGCAGTGTTTTGAGAGTTGGCGATGACGTGTGTTGCGTGGCTCATCGCCACACGAAGCCAGCGGCGAAGGCGTCTCCCCATAACAGGGGGGAACCACTGCGGGTAAAGGATTGGAATCACATCGTGAACGGTGGTCACGACGGGATAGGGTAACGCGCAAATGGGTGTTGGAATAGTAGTGTGTAGCAGGTCACAGCCGTGGCGCTGGCAGAGCCGGGGCAACAGGATGGGTGCATATACCAACTCCCAGAAGAGCGTGACAGCCTTCCGTTTCGGGCCAGCCGCAGTGGCTGCAAGCGTTGAAGGCAACGAAAGGGGGACGACGGTTATTTCTGCATGGTTGGCCTCCCGTTGGAGGGTCTCTAGGAGAGCACCAGCATAGCGGGCGCTCCCCGCCCGATTGAAGGCGCAAATCGAGATGTCAACTGCCACGCGCATGAATAGCTCGGCCTTCCTGGGGCATGGAGTAGCTAATAGAGGAATGCTTTAGAGGTTGGACAATCAATAGACGAAAGACGAAAGACGAAGGACGAAAGCAACGGCATGCGGCCCGCGTGCTGTGCCCCTCGGTTTGTCCAGCCTTTAACTGATTCCTGTATAAGCACTGTTAGGCAGGCTCAGTCGGGGCAGACAGGGCACTCCCGTTACTGGTGGCCTCTGCCAGACCCGCCCCGGCAGAACGGCGCGGCGTGGATGCCAGGCAGGCCCCCACTAGCCACCACGTCGGGTAGACCAGGGGCGGACTGTTGTGCCATTCGGTCGGCAGTGCATTCAGGGAGAGGCCGACGACTGTTAGCCCCGTGGCAAAACATAGGCCCCGCAGGTAAGGCGTCCCGATGCGTTGGGCAGCCACCAGAAGGGAGAGGCTGATGACAACCAGAGTGCTTCCGTAGACGAGCAGCCCTGGGATACCGAATTCAACTGCTATTTTGGAGTATTGCCCCTCTATCGCAACCACATTGCCACCCGCCAGGAAACGATTGGCGGTCTGGCCGACGCTGCCAATCCCGTAGCCGAGCGGCTGCTGCACTATGACTTCAGCCGTCTCCCGCCAGATATTCAGCCGCAGGCTGGACGAGGTATCCTGAAAGGTCAGCGTGTTGAACACCAGCAGTTGCACACTGCTGGACGTGAGCACGGCAAGGCCGAAGAGGATTCCAACGACGACCATAACCACTGCCGCCCACCTGCGCGCCTGACGGTTGTGCAGGAGCGCCCCCAGAACGAGCAAGAGGAGGCAGGCCACAATGGTGAAACGGGTGATGGTGAGAAAGAGGGCAATCAACGAGACCAGCAGGGCCACCTGCGCGAGGCGGCGTTCGGGCAAGGCGCGATTCACCGCACCATAGAAGGTAACCGGAAGCAGGAGCAGGAACGAGAGCGCGAAAGGCTGTGAGGAGCCGTATATCGAGACAGCGCGGCGTAGGCGACCCGAATTGCTGCTGGTCCAATAGTTTTCGGGAAGGCCCTCCAGATGGGGCGGGTAGTAGAGGCCCAGCAATTCCTGGAAATATCGCGGGATGCCGAAGAGGACGTGCCACTCCGTGGGAATGAACAGGCGCTCCACGATGCCGATGATGGAAAAAATAAGCGCCGCCCAGATGAGCCATCGAAAGACGCGGCGCGCGCGGGATTCCGTCATGGGGAAGAAGCGCCCAACCATGTAGAGCACGACGGGCAGGAGCGCATCGCGCGCGCCATAGGCGAGGGCAGCACGCGAACCCACGCCGGAGAGGATGGATGAGACGAGCGAGACAGCCACGAGCACTACGTAGAGGAGGACGAGCAGGTCCGGCACCTTCAGCGTCCAACGGGCACGTAGGGCACGCCAGCCAGCCAGAACCAGCAAGAGAAGAAGTGCGCCCTCCTTCCACGCCGAGATGGCCTTCACGGCGCGGCTCGGCAAGCCGACCTGCACGAGGAGGAGTGTCATCAGCACGACGTGGGGCGGGAGCAAAAAAACGAAGAGGGCGAGAATCTGCCAGGGGCGGCTGGCAAAGTAGGCGGCGACCAGAAGGGCCGCGACCAGTGCCACCGTGCCAATCGCCACGAGCGGCTGAACGGCGGTGAGCACCGCGAGCACCGTGACGGCAGCCGCCAGTAGAGCGTACCCTATCCATCGGTTGGAGGCGATTGACTCTAAACCTTGCACGATTCCTGAACCCGCTAACGTGTGATGTGCCATCGGGAGGCGACTAAAGGTAGCCGAGAGAGGCGCGGAGCACAAAAACCCCCACCTGCTTTGACAGGCGGGGGTGATCGTCGGCTTAAGCCAAGTAGTGTCAGTCGGTCTTGGCGGTGGCCCACTTGAGGAAGGCTTCGACGGCGGTGCCGCTCAGGTTGATGGCAGCGTGCATGTGCTCGGCGGCGTTGCGAACCGCGCCCATCACGTCGTCGTTGTCCACCGCGACGCCGAGGTCACGCAGGCGGTCGGTGAGCGTCTGGAAGTGGCGCAGGTCCGCTTCCAGAGCCTCGCGGTGCGCGGCGATACCCTCTTCCGACATCGTTTGAAGCAGGTTTTCCTTGCCCAGGTTGACCATGTAGCCGTCCACCATCACACGCTCGTTGGCGCGGAGCGCCAGCAGGGACGCCTGGTCCTCGCCCGTCTCCCAGATTTCCTGCCAGGATTCGGTGAGTTCCGTGCTCTTGTGCGCGGTCTGGGCAGGCTGGCCGCCCAGCATGGTCACGCGCTGCTGAAGGCGGGTCGCGGCTTCCAGGTGCTCGTTGAGCATCTGGCTCGCGTCGCTCTGGTAGATGGGAGAGCGCAGCCCCTCCAGGGCATCCTGAAGAATCTTCACGGCGTCGAGATGGGTCTCGATGACGGCGTTCAGTTCGTCAACGGTCTTGTTCCCGTTGCTCTGGCTGTCCTGGTCCATGACGCCTCGTCCTTGAACGTCCATGTTACTACCTCCCTGTAATCTCTTTTTGTTTGAGAGTGTTAGCTGTGTTGAGACGAGGGGAGGGGAAACAAGTTCTGTGCCAACGGGATATGGCAGGGGCACGAAGGTCGTGCCCCTGAGATGTTGGCTAGACCAGACGGGCGTTGAGGGTGATTTCGGGAACGCTGGCGAGGGCCTGGGAGACGGGGCAGCCTTTTTTGGCGGCCTCGGCCTGCTCCTGAAAGGTGGCCTCGTCAATGCCGGGCACCTCGGCCTCGGTGTCAAGTTCGATGGTGGTAATCTTGAAGCCACTCTCCGCCCGCTCGATGTGGACGCGGGCGGTGGTGCTGACGCGGGTGGGGCTATAGCCCGCGCGGGTGAGGCCACCGGAGAGGGCCATCGAGAAGCAGCCCGCATGGGCCGCGCCGAGTAGCTCTTCGGGGTTAGTGCCCTCGCCCTCTTCAAAGCGGGAGGGAAAGGAATAGCGGCCCTCGAAGGTGCCGAATTTCATGGTGCCGTTGCCCTCGCGGAGGGTGCCCTCCCAGACGGCGTTCGCGGTTCGTGTTGGCATGCGATGTTCTCCTTTGACGTTGCTATCGAGTGACAAGGCTCCGGCGCGGCTGTCGCACGGAGCGGGAGCATCCTAGCGCAGAACGGGCAGCTTTCAAAAGACGAAAGACGGAGGACGAAGGAAAGGAAACGGCGGACGCGAGAGATGTCGAACTTCCCCACATTTCCCCATAAATTGAACTGGTTTCGGAGTTGCAGAGGGCAGAGGTGGAAGTTGACGACAAAGATATGTACATTTATTGACATCGAAAATATGCATGTACATAGTTTGGAGAGGGCCAACAGAGACGGAGGGGGCGGGCAGGGGTGAAAAGAGGCGATTTTGGTGCCTTACATGACGACTGCGGTGAGTAACATTCGAGCGCCGGGTGGTTGACGCGCGAGCAGTTGGCGCGCATCCGGCACGCGCCGGGCGAGCGGGGGTGAGGAAGGGAAGGGCTACCAAGAAAGGCATTGGCTACTCCTGAGTTTCAAGTGAAGGCGAGTGAATTTATACAGAGGCATTATACCGGAACACTTGTGCGAAGTCAAGGGCATCGCGGGACTTTGCACAGGAGATGAACGGGTTACATTTCTGAGTCTCGGAGGCAGTCGCCAGACATGCTCGTGTAAGGCGGGCCAGCAATCATCATGAATGCAGTTCCCGCTCTTCATTGGCTTCCGAAGCGCCATGCGGTTCCTGATGCTCGGTGTGGTGGGTTTCGCTTGTTGCTTCGGGCGCTTGTTCCGGCGATTGCCCATTTCTGTTTGCGCGTAGCTGTTCCAGCTTTGCCAGCCCTTGATTGTAATACCGCACCCGCTCCTCTGGCGTCATATCCTTGGTAGCCTCGTAATCTCGTTCACGCGCGGCGTCGACCCAGGCAGGCTGGAAATATTTCTCTTCATCGGTCCATTCCGCAATTGGCTTCGTATTCTTGTTCATTGCGTTCTCCTCAGGGGTACAATCGCAACACCACATCGGGTGTTCTCACAACGATTGTACCATACCCTTTGTCAGTATTCACC
>DASVVH010000042.1:0-4432 GCA_036386615.1 Ardenticatenaceae bacterium | reverse complement strand
TGGAAACCGCCGGACTTATCTGCGCGGCGGGGGAGGAGGCGCGGCGTCACTACATGCCGGAGGAAGACGCGACGGTGGTGGCGCGAATGCGCGCCGCCGGGGCCATCCTGCTTGGCAAGACCAACATTCTGACCGAGAACGCGGTCTATGGCCGCACCTTCAATCCCTACGACCTGTCGCGCACGGCAGGGTACAGCAGCAGTGGGGAGGCGGCCATCATCGCGGCGGGCGGCTCTCCCGTCGGCCTGGGGAGTGATTCCGGGGGGAGCATCCGCGTGCCCGCCTACACCTGCGGGATTGCCGGGCTGAAACCGACGCAGGGGCGCGTGCCCAGTACGGGCCACTACCCCCGTGTCGGCGGCTTGAGCGACCCGCGCACGCAGATTGGCCCAATGGCGCGGTTCGTGGAGGATCTGGCGCTCGTCTTCCCCATCATCGCGGGGGTGGACTGGCGCGACTCGGAGGTCGTGCCCATGCCGCTCGGCGCGATGGAGGAGGTGCAACTATCGTCGCTGCGCGTGGCCTTTTACACCGAGAACTTCATCTCCCCGCCCACGCAGGAAACGGTCGAGGTCACACACCAGGCGGCGCGGGTGCTCGGCGCGGCGGGTCTGATGGTAGAGGAGGTGCTTCCCCCTCGGCTCGACGAGGCGCTGGCGATTACACGCAGCTACTGGCGGCGGCCCGAATCGGAGAGTTGGGACGAGTGGAAGCCGGACGGTGAGGTCCAACTCAGCAGCGAGGAGGTCGAGCAATCGCTGTGGCAGTGGGAACGTTTCCGGCGCTCGATGTTGCGCTTCATGGAGCAGTACGACGTGATTCTGACGCCTGCCGGAGAGCAGCCCGCACCCCTGCACGGCTCGCAGAGTGTTGGCGGTGGCACGGCCTATACCCTACCTTTCAGCCTCACCGGGTACCCCTGCGTCGTCGTGAGAGCGGGCACCTCGCCTGAGGGGCTTCCCATCGGCGTGCAGGTGGTGGCGCGGCCCTGGCGGGAGGAGGTCGCCCTGGCGGTAGCGCGCCTCATCGAGCGCGAGATGGGTGGCTGGCAGCGCCCACCCCTCTGAAAGTGGGGCCATTAAGCGCCGCGCCGTCTGGTGTGACGCTGGATGTGGGTAAGGGTGTGAGGGTGCCGCCGAACCTTCTAGGTTCGGCGCTTCACGATGCCTGTCTCGCAGGCGTACCAAACCGGGTAGTGGTTAGATAGGGACTGAGAGTAGCTAGCTTGCGGCGGTGGGACGCGACTGCCCTAAAGGATGCTCCGCAAAAGTCGCTGCTAGAGGCTTGCAGCCGAGCGTCCCCCTACGGGGACGCTAAGGATAAGGTTTGCTACTGTGCAAGGTCTAATTGTTTCGTCTATAACAAGTCCTGCCCCCGACGCGCACATGTAAGCATCCTTTCAGGAGCGATGAGCCATCCTTCGTCGTTGCCGTGAGCAGTCGTCCCGCTCAAAGGGCACCCGCAGTCGTCGGTCGTCATGCTGTTCCCGCTTCCCGCCTGCGGGAGCAGCAACAAAGTACATGAATACTCGGATGGCATTGGAATTGCTGATAAGGGGCAGGCTTTTCAGGCCCTACTCTTTTGACGCAGTGCGTCAATGAAACTGGCTCTTCCGCCACTTCTATGCTATAATTGTTAGTTCGACGGGCTGCGACGTAGCCCGCCTTGTATACCCAAATCTGTATAGATAGGCAGGAAGAGATGATACTGGAGAGTTTCAAACCCGAAGCTGTTCAGGTGCTCCGTGAGCAACTTGAACAGCAGTTGGCGTACCTTGAGAACCAACTCGCAGAGTACGATTACATCCTGATGGGCGACCTTGACTCGGACGAGCGGTGGATGTTGCAGGAGCTACGCGCCCGGCGCGCTCGAACCGCCGCCAGCCTGCGCGCCCGCCTCGTTACCCTGACTGGCGCGCACTACAACGATAACCAGACAGCCGTATGGAGCCGTACCCTGCGCGTCGCGTGACGTAGCGCCCCCGAACCCTGGGAGGCGTGGTGTATCATAGGAAGGTGTTGATACGATGAACCTTGTCTCCCAAATCGGGGCGCTTTTGTCCGATCAGCGGGCGACCCTTAGCACCGCCGAGTCTTGCACGGGTGGCCTCCTCGGCCACCTGCTTACTAATCAACCCGGAAGCAGTAACTGGTACGTTGGCGGCATCGTCTCCTACAGCAATGACTTGAAGCACGGCCTCCTCGCCGTCCGGCGGGATACCCTGGAAGCGGAAGGCGCAGTCAGCGCCGCCGTTGCCGCGCAGATGGCGCTTGGCGCGCGGCAGGCGTTCGACACCGACTACGCCATCAGCGTGACCGGCATCGCCGGGCCGGGCGGCGGGACAGAAGAGAAGCCTGTCGGCCTGACCTTCATCGGCGTCGCCACGCCCGATCAGGTCATCGTGCGGCGCTTCGTCTGGACCGGGTGCCGCCAGGGGAACAAGCAGAGCAGCGCCACCGCCGCCTTTGAACTGCTCTACGAGATACTCGAAGAGGGCAACTCCCGGCTGCCCGGCGCTGCCGTCGAGGCCAGCTTCGAGCCGGACGGCAAGATTCTCCCGCTCGCCCTCACCTGGAACGGGCGCTCGCTGCGCGTGACGGACCGGGGCCGCCAGTGGGAGAAGGACGGCAAGCGCATCTTCCTCGTCATGACGCCGGGCGACGAGGTGTGGGAACTCTGCTTCGACCCCGCCGCCGTGCGCTGGTCGATCACGCCCAAGAGCCACGTCCGCCAACTGGCCTAAAACCGTACAGTCCCATCGAAGAGGCCGCTCCGGCAGAGCGGTCTCTTTCCCTTTGTCCACCCTGAATCTCTGACGCGGGCATGACTAAAATCACCAGGACTCAGGAACGCTAGCTGGAAAGCCCACCCATGAACGCCGACCAATGGACCGCCGAGGAGCTTCGCGCGCGGCTCGCCGCCTGCCGCCAGTGTGGCGATGCGGGCTTCTTTATAGGTGGCCCGCCCCTCGTCCACAGTGGCCGCCTGCCCGCGCCCATCGTCGTGCTCGGCCAGGCTCCCGCCGCCATCCACGCCGATGACCCCACCACCCGCCCCTTCTCGCCGGGCAGGCACGGGCAGGGGTCGCCGCTCTGGTCATGGCTGGCGCAGGCGGGCTGGGACGAGGAGCACTTTCGCGCCACCGCCTACATCACCGCCATTACGCGCTGCTTCCCCGGCCCGGCCCCAAGCGGTATGGGGGACCGCCGCCCCTCTGCCCGCGAGCAGACGCTCTGCCGCCCCTTCTGGCAGCGCGAGTTGGCACTGGCCCAGCCGGAGATTGTCATCCCGCTCGGCACGATGGCGCTGCACGCGCTCGGCTTGAAGGGGCTTCGTTTGCGGGAAGCGGTGGGTCAGGTCTATAGTATACGGTTAGCCACTCGAACAGTTCCCGTGCTCCCCCTGCCGCACCCCTCTGGCGTGAGCCGGTGGCTCAACGACCCGGAGCATCGTGCCCTGCTGGACCTAGCACTGGCGCAACTGGAGACCCGAACCCGCCACCTGCGCGGAGAAACGAGAGACGAGGATAGCTATGCCACTGACACTAGACTTTTCTAATGACTCCCTCACCCAGGTGCAGGCGGACGCCCTGCTGGTGGGCCGTTTCGAGAACGGCTCCCTCCCTGCCGAGCTAAACGACCTGCTTGGCGAGGCGGCGGGCGACCTGCTGGCCGCCTCGAAGGGCAAGACCAGCGAGGAGGTCGTCTTCTTCTACCCGCGTGGCGAGATTGGCGCGAAGCGGCTGCTGATTGTCGGCCTCGGCAAGCAGGAGAAGCTGACGGTAGAGACGATTCGCCGCGCCGCCGCCAAGGGTGTGACGAAAGCCAAGGCGCTGGGCGCTGCCACTGTCGCTACGACGCTGGGGCAACAGCAGGGAGAGGGTTTCAGCCAGCCCGAGGCCACGCGCGCCATCGTGGAGGCTGCTGAATTGGCTCTCTACAAGTACAGCCTGAAGCAGAAGAAGGACGACGAGCCGGAAAAGGGCGTGCAGACGCTCATCCTCCTTGGCGCGAGTGAGGAGGCCCAGCGCGCGGCGGCGCTGGGGCAGGTCATCGCGCGCGGCGTGGCGCAGGCCCGCGACCTCGTGAACGCGCCGCCCAACATCGCCGACGCGCCATTTCTGGCGCAGACCGCCCATGAGATTGCCGAATCCAGCCCCCACATCAACGTGACCGTCCTCTCCTTGGAAGAGGCACGGGAGATGGGCATGGGGGCTTTCGCTGCCGTCGCGCAGGGGTCGGGCACGCCCGCGCAGTTCATCGTCCTCGAATACCGCGTTCAGGAACTTCAGGACCAGCAGCCCGTCGGCATCGTTGGCAAGGGTCTCATCTTCGACACGGGCGGCATCTCCATAAAGCCTTCGGCGGACCTGTGGAAGATGAAGACCGACATGGGCGGTGGCGCTGCGGTGCTCGGCACCTTCCGCGCCCTG
>DASVVH010000041.1:0-2940 GCA_036386615.1 Ardenticatenaceae bacterium | reverse complement strand
CGTAACCCTCGGCGGCATGAGGAATGATTCCGGCACAATCATTAGTTTGCAGCTTTATGTCAACCAAAGCCTACCTGTATTGCCCTCTCAGGTAGGCTTTGGTAGGCTCTACTTCACATAATCCGTCCACCGTCCACCGTCCACCGTCCACCGTCTTCCGTCCTTCTTCCTTCTTCCTTCTTCCTTCCTCCTTCTTCCTTCCTCCGTCCCTTAGCCCGGTTCCTTGCTCTCCTCGTCCCACGCCACCCACTCGCCGCGCTCGTTCTGGAAGCGGGGCATACCCTGCTCGTCCCACGTCAGCAGCCGCCCCGCCCGGACGACCAGCGCCGCGCGGGTGCGCGCCACCTTCTCGTCGGTGGTGCTCTCGCTCAACCCCCAGGCCGCGTAAATCTGCCCGTTGGTGCGGCTGATGGTGCGCTTGTCCTGAAAGCCAAGCTGCGCGGCAATCTGCTCGTTGGTCAGCCCCCGCGCCAGCATCCGCGCCACCAATTGCTCGTTCGGTTCGAGGAGGGCCATCGGCGATTGCTCATCCTTGTGGCGAACCTCCTGCACCCGCGCCTCGATTTGGGGGTCCACGAAGCTGCGCCCCGCGACCGCATCCTCCAACAGGGGAACAATCATGGCAGGCAGCAGGTAGTTCGACTTCCGCACGTAGGCGTAGTGGCTCAGGATGCCCGAACGCCGGAAGTCGCGGTAGTAGCGGTCCTCGTCCTGAATCGAGTAGAAGAGGACGGGCATGCGCGGGAACTCGCGGCGAATGGCAACCGCCGCCTCGATGCCGTTCATCGTGCCCGCGAGTTGCACGTCCATCAGAATCACGTCGGGCGGCTGCGCCAGGCAGTAGTCGAGCGCCGCCTCCCCACTCGTGCAGTGGTGAGCCACCGCGACGGCCCCCGTGCCCTCAAGCCCTGCCGCGAGAGCGGGGGCCAGTTTAAGGTTGTCTTCGACGAGTAAGACCTTCAGCATAGATATTTTCGCCTCCACACGAAAGGGTGAATCGTCAGGCTAGGGCTGTCAAGCACTCAGGTGCCCCGCCAACGGCCCTCAGGTGCCCTGCGAACGGTTCTCAGGTGCCTGGCAAATGGCTCTCAGGTGGTGGCGGGCCGTGTAGGGTTCCGCGTAGACTGGTGCGTGGCGAATAAACCACTGCACACCATAGGAGACTGACAGATGACCACGACTACGTTGCGACCATCCTTCCGCGTCGCGGAGATGCCACTGCCCATCATCGAGCGCTTCCTGCGTGAGCGCGAGGGGGTGTGGCAGCAGATTGGCCTGGAACTCAACCTGAACACCCTCATCGGCCAGATGCTGCTCAGTTCAACCGTCGCCTTCGGCTTCTACGGCGCGGTGATGGGCCTCTCGCACAGCGTGCCGCAGGCGCTCTCCTCGGCGGTGAAACTGCCCATCCTCTTCCTGCTGACGCTGGCAATCTGCCTGCCCACGCTCTACCTCTTCAACCTGCTCCTGGGAGGGCGGCTCTCGGCGCGGCAGGTGCTGGCGCTGGCGCTCTCGGCCATCACGGTGACATCTGCGCTCACGGTCGCCTTCGCGCCTATCTCGCTATTCTTCCTCATCACCGCGCAGAGCTACCCCTTCTTCATCCTGCTCAACGTCGCCATTCTAGCACTGACGGCCATCGTCGGGCTACAATTTCTGGTGGACGGCACCCGCAAGCTCAACGCCATCGCCATCGCCGAATCGGGCGTGGACAGCGCGATAGAGGATGGCACGCCCCGGAAGCTGCGCCCCATGAGCGTGGGCCTCCTGAACATCTGGCTCCTGCTGTACGCCTTCGTCGGCACGCAGTTGGGGTGGACGCTGCGCCCCTTCTTCGGCCAGCCGGACACAACTTTCCAACTCTTCCGCACCATCGGGGGCAACTTCTACTGGGGCCTCATCAAGATTTTCTTCTCCCTGTTCTTCTAACCGCGCCCGCCTGAAGGAGCGAAGATGACATACGATTCGCTTGAGATATTGGCCGGGCTGGGCGTCGTTGCCGTGCTGGCGGTGGGGGCCGTGCTGCTGCTGTTGCGGATGAGCGGGCCACCCTCCGCGCGGCATGGGGCGCTCGTGATGGGCTATCCGCCCGACCTCTTCCCGGCCCGCCGCCTCGTCCAGTCGGGGCCACTGCTGGCGCTGGCCGAGATTCAGGGGCGGCTGCTCTCCATCTACCAGCAGCTTCCGGTTGGCAGCGAGATGGGGCTGTGGCTGGAGCCGTTCCTTAACGAGTTGCGCGAGATAATGAACACCGCCTACCGCGTGCTCGTGATTACGGAGGTCTATGGCCGCCCCGCGCAACTGGAAGCGCTGATTGCCGAGGTGGAGCAGTTGGAGGCGCAGGTAGCGGAGCACATCACCCATCGCCTGCTCGCCCGCGAGGGCGACGCCCACGAGGAGTTGCTGGAAGCGCGGCTGGCGATGCTACGGCTCTGCATGGAGGAGTTGGGCGAGGTGCCGGAGGGCGAGAGAGCGTTCAGTGTCTATCCGTAAAATCATCTAATGGCTCTGTAACGTAGGTGTTGAAGGCGATAGCAAGCGAGCCATCTCCCCTTGTCATTCTGAGCGGAGCGAATCTGCGAAGCGACCTTAAGGGAATCCACCCAGCATGCTGCACCCATACAGGTGATTGCAGGGGCTTCAGGCATTTTACGGATAGAGACTAAGCAAGCTAGAGCACACAGGGCCGTACTGATAAAGTAGGGCTATGTCAAAGCCGCACGGCTTGTAATGTATCTCACATCTACAAAGCAGCTACTTACCACTATACTGGCCTTTTTTGCCCGCCAGTACTGGCCGTGGTAGTGGACTAATAGTAAGTGATGAGTAGAATGAAGGGATGATCCAAGAAACCATCACACATCACTGTCGGCGCTGCGGCAGCAGCAATATCGTCAAGAATGGGACCAATCGCTGCGGTAATCAGCAGTATTGGTGTAA
>DASVVH010000040.1:0-11379 GCA_036386615.1 Ardenticatenaceae bacterium | reverse complement strand
CCAAGATGCTCGCTGTCGGATTCGGGCTCATGGCGGCTCTCCTTGTTCAACTTTGGGCCTCTATCCTATCGTCCCTTCAATTTTGATGCGATTGCCCTGAGCGCCTCCCTCTAACTCTTGACGGAGCCACTCAGCACCGCCATACTTCATGCAGCCAATATGATTGAGGAACAGCGCATGGCTTGGGCATCACAACTGTGGCAACGGGACGACGTTCGGGCGGCATCTGCCCGGTTGCACGCGGCCCTTCCTGACGTAGAGCAGGAGACCGTAACCATCCAGCAGATACCCGCCCCCACCTTCACGGAGGCGGCGCGAGCGGAATACGTCCGCCAGCGCTTCGAGGCGCTTGGCCTCCTCGACGTGCAGGTGGATGAAGAAGGGAACGTAACCGGGCGCGTGGCGGGGCGCGAACCGGGCCTCGCCCTCGCCGTCACCGCGCACCTCGACACCGTTTTCGGCGCGGAAACGGACCTCACCGTCCGGCGCGAGGACGGCTCTCTATGGGGTCCGGGCATTGGCGACAACAGCCTCGGCGTCTCCGGCCTGCTCGCCCTGGCCGCGCAGGCGCGAGAACTGCAACCGCGCCGCGACATCTGGTTCATCGGCAACATCGGCGAGGAGGGGCTGGGCAACCTGCAAGGCATGTGGACCACCATGCGCCGCCTGCGGGACGCTCTCGGCTCCGTTATCGTCCTGGAAGGTGGAGCCTTCGGGACCATCATCCACCAGGGCATCGGCGTGCAGCGCAGGCGGCTCACCGTCCAAACGGCGGGCGGCCACGCCTGGAGCGACTTCGGCACCCCCAGCGCCATCCACGAACTGTGCCGCGTCGGGGCCGCGATTGCCGACATGCAAATCCCGCAAGACGTGCCGACCTCCTTTAACCTCGGAACCATACAGGGCGGCACCAGCGTCAACACCATCGCCGCCACCGCCACCGCCCTGCTCGACCTCCGCTCCGAGGAGCCGGACGCGCTCGACCAGTTGGCCCGCCAGCTAGACACCATTCTGGAAAGCGCCCGGCGCGACGGCGTGACGATTACCAGCGAGACCATAGGCGAGCGCCCGGCGGGCGGCATTCCGCCCACTCACCCCCTCGTTCAGGAAGCAATAGCCGCCCTGGAGCGCGTAGGCTACCACACGCCACACCTCCGCGCCGCCAGCACCGACGCCAACGTCCCGTATGCCCTCGGCCTTCCGGCGGTCTGTATCGGCCTTACAGTCGGTCACAACGCGCACCGCCTGGATGAGTACGTCGAACTCGCGCCCCTTGGGAGCGGCCTTGAACAGGCTCTGCTCGTCATGGTTGCCGCGCTGGAGATGCTTCCATGAGCGGGACAGTCCTCGTCGTCGGCAGCCTCAATATGGACCTCGTTATCCAGATGGACGACTGGCCCAAACCGGGCGAGACCCTGCTGGCGCGGGGATACCGCTCCCTTCCCGGCGGCAAAGGCGCGAATCAGGCAGTCGCGGCGGCGCGGCAGGGCGCGACCGTCCACATGCTCGGCTGCGTCGGGCAGGACAGCTTCGGGCAGACCCTGCTCGGCAGCCTCCGCGCTGCCCAGGTGGACGTAGAGGGTGTGAGGACGGCCAGCGTCGGCACGGGCATCGCCATCGTCGGCGTCGAGCCGGGCGGCGAGAACCGTATCATCGTCGTGCCGGGCGCGAACTCCGCCGTCACCGCCCAGCACATCGAGGACGAGCGCACCGTCATGGTCGCCGCCGACTGGCTCCTCCTCCAACTGGAAGTCCCAATGGAAGCCGTCGTCGCGGCGGCGCGGCTGGCGAAGAACCTCGGCACCAGAGTCCTCCTGAATCCCGCGCCCGCGCCCGCCGACGGCCTGCCCGATGACCTGCTCGCCTGCGTGGACATCCTCGTGCCGAACGAGGGCGAAGCCGAGCGGCTGACAGGCGAGGCCGAGCCGGAAGCGGCGGCTCGGAACCTCCGCGCGCGTGGCGTTGAAACAGTTATCATCACGCTTGGCGAGCGCGGGGCCATCCTGCTCGACCAACAGGGGCGGCGTGACATAGCACCCTTCACAGTCCGAGCGGCGGATAGCACGGCGGCGGGCGATGCCTTCGTTGGCGCGCTGGCCGCCTCCCTTGCGCGTGGCGAGACGTTGCAAACCGCCACGCGCTACGCCTCGGCGGCGGGCGCGCTCTCCGCCAGCAAGCCCGGAGCACAACCCTCCCTCCCCACCCTTGAAGAGGTAGAGGCACTCTTCGCCGAGGTGGACCACACCCTGCCCAACCACTACCCGGAGCAGATGCAGACCGCCTTCCGCAGCTTTGCCGGGGAGGAGGTGCTGGTCCGTCCCATTCTCCCCGCCGACGCCCCCCGCTTGCAGCGCCTCTTCGCGCGACTCAGCCCCGAAAGCATCTACCGCCGCTTCTTCTCGCACCGCCGACAATTCACCGACGCCGAGGCGCGCGCCTTTGCGACTGTGGACTACCAGGACCACCTGGCCCTGGTAGCCGTCATGGCCGACACCCCCGAAGAGTTGGTAGGTGTCGCCCGCTTCGCCCCCTCCGAGGAGCGCGCGGCGGCGGTGGAGATGGCAATCGTCGTAGGCGACGCTTACCAGGGGCACGGCATCGGGCGGCACCTCTTCGCACGGCTGGCAGAGGCGGCGCGGCAGCTAGGGCACCGCTGGATGCTCGTCGAGACCCAGAGCGACAACCAACCCATGATAGACCTCGCCGAGCGGGCTGGGTACCGCACCCAGGCTGACCCCGAAGGCACACTCCTCCGCCTCTGGCTTGACCTCCAGGCCGACCCCGCCGCCCCCTGAACCGGGCCACTCTTTTGCGAGGCTACCACACATCCGGTCTTTGCCGGGTGTACTTCAAGCTGCGAAGCGACCTTAAGGGGTCCACCCGGCAACATTCACCTTTCGGGGAGGAGGGAAGAGGGGGAGTAAGCCAGACAGGACTTAAGCCAGTAAAGGCCAGTATCGGCCAGTACTGGCGAGAGAAAAAGACCAGTATTGCGATAGGTAGTTTCTATATAACTGTATATTTCAATTACAAGTCGTATAACTTTGACATAGCCCTGAAAACCCCTGTTCCCACTTGTAGTTACCCACTTTTGCGTAGAGCAACCTTCGAGATAGAAAACGAGGGGGTTGAGCATCGGTGACAGGCAAATGACTGCTAGATTCTGGGGGATGCCCTTAAGGTCGCTTCGCAGATTCACTTCGTTCAGCATGACATCTGGGGAACGTGCTCGTTTTTGAGGGTGATAAGTCCATTCTTGACATAGAACGTAGATTCCTCTATACTATACCCGCCTCGATTCGACCGCCCTCACTTGAAACTAATAGGGAAATCAAATGGAGGTTGGACAAATGGAGAGGCAGCGCAAATGGGCTGTATGCCGTTACTTTCGTCCTTCGTCCTTCGTCCACCGTCTGCCGCTATTGTGACCGATTCGCGGGCGGTGCTAGAATTGCGCCTGATGGCGCGTATGTTGCTATTTCTAACAATCACGCCTCATAAGGCACCAGAGCCTGCTTGATAAGACGGTCGCTCGCGCGGCCTCCCCCTTCTAGCAGGCTCCACGATAGCGGCTGACCATAGGGAGCAATAGTCCAGAGAATCATGAAGTTTACGACGAGCCTTCGGTGGCTCCGCACCTACCTCCTGCTTGCACTCGTGGTGCTACTGGGGACGGGTTGCGGAACCATTACCGAAGCGGCACACCATGAAGACCAAACGGAGGAATCGCGCCCGGCGCAGACCTCCGAGACCGTTGAAGAGGTCGCCGTCCAGCCGACTCTCACAGCGTTGCCCTCGGCGACGCCAACCGAGACGCTGACGCCCTCTCCCGAACCGACGGAGACGCCGGAGCCGACCCAAACGCCCGAACCAACCGAGACGCCCGAACCCTCGCCGACAACAGAGCCGACGGCGACCAACACCCCCACGCCCGACCCGAACGCCGAGATTGAGCACGTCGTGCAGGCGGGTGACACCCTTGGCGCAATTGCGGTTCAGTACGGCATTCCTTTGGCAGAGTTGATGGCTTACAACGGCATCTCCGACGCCAGCGTCATCCAGTTGGGTTCCACCCTGCGCGTCCCCGTCGGTGTCGAGCGCGTTGCCGCCATGCGCGCCACCTCAACGGCAGTAGCGCAGCTTGCCCCCGCGCTCACCGCGACAGCGGTTGCCAGCCAGCCGCCCGCGCGCGTCGTCATGCCGATGACTCATGCATACCAGCGCGCCAACAACTGCGCGCCCACCACCACCAGCATGATTCTCAGCGTCTACGGCATCACCAAGACGCAGTTCGACATGGCCGCCATCCAGAAGCCCAACCCCGCCGATGTGAACGTCACGGCGGAAGAGGTCGCCGCCTCCGTTCAGGGTCTCGGCCTCCGCTCCTTTGTCGGCGTCAACGGCGACATGGCCCTCGTCGAGCGGCTGATTGCGGCGGGCTTCCCCATCATGACCGAGGAGTGGATGCCCTACGATGGCGGTGTCGGCCACTTCCGCGCCATTCGCGGCTATGACCGCGACAAGCAGCAGGTGCTCTACAACGACTCCTACTACGGCCCGGATCGCTGGCGCTCGTACAGCGACTTCCTGCGTGACTGGAAAGCCTACAACAATAAGTACATAGTCTTCTACCGCCCCGAACACGAGCGGGCGCTTTCTGACCTCCTGGGCGCGAACTGGAATCAGGCCACCATGTACGATGGGCTGCGCGCCACCAGCGAGGCCCAGGTCAACGCCAACCCAGCCGACGCCTACGCCTGGTGGGGTCTGGGCGAGGCACTGGTCCACCAGGGCCGCTACCAGGATGCCGCCCCCGCCTTCGAGCGTGCCATTGCTACCGGCACCCTGCCCTGGCGCTACCTCTGGTACCGCTACGGCTACTTCGAGACCCTGAACCAGCTTGGCCGTTACGAGGAGTTGCTGGCTGTCACCGCCACCCCCTTGCAGCAGATGAAGCGCAGCGAGGACATTCGCTACCACCGCGCCGTCGCCCTGCAAGCGCTGGGCCGCACCGATGAGGCCGTAACCGAACTCCGGCAGGCGCTCGCAGACAACCCGCGCTTCGCCCCCGCCAGCCTCATGCTCTCCCAACTCGAAGCGGGCGGCTGAACCTCGCTATAACGAACCCACAGCGCCGACCCCTCACAGGTCGGCGCTCTTCTTTCTCTGGACTTTTTGCCGGGGAGCAGATTGAACCCTCTCCCCACCCCACCCGTGATTTTTGGCTGGCCTGGTCTCCCGCGCTTGCCCGTAACATTTGCTCATCCGGCAGTTGTATAGAAACTAGCGGCACATCTCACGCCATGTTGGATGTGCCATTCCCTTCACGAAGCTTCTTTGAGGAAGACTACTTCATGCTGTCACGCCCGTTGCACTTACTTGCTGCCATCGTCCTGATGGCCTGCGCCCTCGTCGCCTGTGGTCAGCCCTCCAATTCGAGCCAACTCCCGGAAGCAACCACAGAGGCGAATCTGGAAGTCGCGCAGGCCACCGTCGCGGCAACCGCCACCCTCGCGCCAACTCACACACCCGAACCAACCAGCACTCCCGCGCCCACCGAAACGCCGGAGCTGACCAACACCCCTACTATTACGCCGACCTCTACACCGGAGCCGTCGCCCACGCCCAGCGAACTAACGGAAGCGCAGCTAGCAGAGATTAGGCCCAACGAGATGGGCTGGGTACCCGTCCTCGAATATCACATCATCGAGGGGCCGGACGATGTGTACCGCCGTTCCCCTGAATCCCTTCGCGCCGACCTCGAATGGCTCTACGCTAACGGCTTCTACCCCATCCGCATGCGCGACCTGACCTCCGGTCACATAGACGTTCCGGCGGGCCGCTCCCCCGTCGTCCTCACCTTTGACGACTCCACCATCGGGCAGTTCCGCTACCTCGACGATGGCACCATAGACCCCGACTCCGCGATGGGCATCCTGCTGGCCTTCGCTGACGAGCACCCCGACTTCCCCCCTGTCGCCAACTTCTTCGTCCTGATTGAAGTCGGCGAACCCTCGCACATGCTCTTCGGGCAGCCAGAGCTAGCTCAACGCAAACTTCAGGAGATTGTGGAGTGGGGCGGCGAGGTCGGCAGCCACACCTACACCCACAACCGCCTCGACCACCTTGACGCCGAGCAGGTCCAGTGGCAGCTAGCCATGTCGTCCCAGGTGATAGAGGAGCACATTGGCGATGGCTACGAGGTCGTGAGCCTCTGCCTGCCTCTCGGTGCCTACCCCGACGACGAATCCCTCATCCGCGAGGGCGAAGCCGAGGGCGTCTCCTATCACTTCACGGGTGCTCTGGAGGTGGGCGGTGGTCCCAGCTACTCGCCGTTCTCGACAGAGTTCGACCCCTACCACGTCTTCCGCATGCAGGCCATTGAGGAAGTCTTCGGCTACTACTTCCCCTTCTTCGAGGAGAATCCGAGCGTAAAATTCGTCTCCGATGGCGACCCCGACACCGTTACCGTTCCCACTGAAGAGACCCTTGACGACATCCAGCGCGGGCGCTTCGACGGGTCCAAAGTCGGGGAGCGGAGCGTGCGCCGCTATGACCGCCCCCGGAACTAAGGGCAACCAGTAAAGAACAGAAGAGGCAACGCTGCTGGCGTTGCCTCTTTTTCTTCGACTCTGAAAACCGGGTTCTGCGGGGGGATGACACTATCCAAGAAGTGATAGATAATTAGGGCGCACGGCCTTATCGGTATGCAGTATGCAATGCGCCTTTTCCGCAACCCTCGTGAACGGAGTTCATCGTGAATCCCACTGCTCCTTATGAACTAACAGCCATTGATTCCCCCGCCGCAGAACTCTTCCTTGCTCTCCATTACGAACTGAAGGTTCCTAAAGAACTCCTGTCCCCATTTCTGAAGATAGACGAAGGCAACCTGGTCAGTGTTATAGCGCAGGGAAATGGTCTGGCACTTCTGCCGGGGTTCGTGGAAACAATAGATGTGGAATCAGAGGCTCAATACCGCTACGGAGCCTCCCCGGAGAAGAAGGATGCGAACAGCGCGCTGGAGACACTCAAACTTCTGGCTCCCGCGGCACTGGAGAAATTCCGTCGCCAGACGGCGACCCCTGAGCAGCGCCTGACGATTGCCAAGAAGTTCGGATTTTCGTATGAGGAGTTGACCAACTACGTCATTCGCGCAGACCTTCAGCGATTGAAGAGCATGACGCCCAAGAGCGCCGAGTTTCTGGCATTGGCGGGCGTCATTGGGGTGTACGACCTTGCCTCACGGCGGGAGCGAGAGTCACGCAAGCCGCCAAAAGCGCAGGTCATCAAGCTGAAACCGGAACGTCGGGCGCGGGAACTGGAACGAGGATTACTGAAATCGGCAATCAAGCAGGCTTTGATAAGCGATTCAGCTTCCCGCGAGCGAGAGACGTTGAGCGACCTCCTCACCAAGTCCGATGAACTCGAAGTCGAGGAGTTGAGGAGACAGCTCAAGGAGGTGCTGGGCGCAGGAGAGGGGGATAAAGGGAAGGACTCCGATTGGCGATTGGACGAATTTCCATTAGGGAATTTGAACCTCCTCATTCAGGAGGCCAGGGAGCACGCGCAGCAACAGCCACCGCAGGTCGTGACCGCTACCGAGGTAATCGTCGTCGTCAAAGGGGCGGGCCTTCAGAAGGCCGACGAGACCCTGGACACCTTCATCAATGGCTTCTGGCCTGCTGTGAAATACCTCGACCCAAGAGCCATCATTAGCCAGAAAAACAAACCCTTTCCCCCTGACTATCCCGCGCCGGATGGTGAAGAAGCTTACAACCGCGTGACGGAAATTCAGACGGGCGAGCGGCGCATCTGGCTCAAAGAATCGCACTGGGAGGCCGCCATTCGTCCGCTCTCACCCTTCGCGGCGCTTGGATTCGAGTGGCAGATGGCCCGCCACGCTTTTGGTAGTCTGCTCTACGAGTTTGTATCTCCCGACGATTCGGCGAAGCGCAAAGATGACGACCCGCAGGACTACTGGCGGCTCGTCTTCACCTATCACCTGCAATATTTCCTCTATCTCCTGCTGCTTAGCTGGGCGCTCTGGGGGCGTATCCCAATAGGGAACCTCGATCCTCGCGCGTTGCCAACGCTAGGAGTTCTCGCGCTTGGCTCGTTCATAGTCGCGTGGGTCGCCGCCCTGATTGTGGGACGGCACCTGCACCAGATAAAACAGAGGCGGCCACGAGAGCGAGAAACCACTCCACTGGACATCACGCTCTGGGTGCTCCTGCTCGCCCTGATTGCCAATCCAATACGTTACCTTCTGGTCCTGACTGCCCTCATGCTGTTCCAGACACTGATGCTGTTGGTGAGAGATATTGCCTGGCCCTATAGGGAAAGGTTCAACTCCGATACTGACCGCTCGGAACCTTACGTCCGCGAAGTAGGGGCCAACGGTGTACGCAGTCACGGGACCTTGCAGGTCTTTCGCCGGGAGAACCAACGCGAAAAGTACTTCATCTCGGCTGCCCTCTACCGCTTCATCGTTGTTCTGGGCGTGCCGCTCGTATTCATTGTTCACCTCATTACTACGTTGTTGCGGCTCATTGGTAGGCTAATTCCGGGGGTGGGCGATTTCGCTCTCAACATCGAAAGCGTCGTAAGTAAACTGTTGAGTGGTGGCCTGGGCGACGTGGCGGGATACTCCAACGACCCCTCCCAGGCACAGCGCATTCGCAGCGTTATCCAAAGGGACATCGAATTCTTTCACCAGCAGCCGCACATCAATCACATTCACGTATTCGCCCATTCGCAGGGCACGCCCATCACGTTTGAAACGCTCTTCCACTACCTGCCCGATTTCTTCCGTACCAAAATCAAGAGCTACGTCACTATCGGCAGCGTGCTCAGTTATTATCATCAGTCCCAACCCGTGCTCGACAGGCTTTTCATTCCACGCTTCCCCACTATACCCTATCCGCACTTCGCGGAAGGTTTCCGGTGGATGAACTTCTGGAACTCCAATGACCCCATCACGGAATTCTTCGCCCTTGACGAGTTCGACCTCTTCGAGGCCCCAACGACGATGCCCGCCGATGCCAGTGACGTTAAACCAGTACGCTCGTCCAGAAGCCCAACCAATATCAGGACGGGTGGGCACGTCGTGCTCACCAGTAGTCACTCCGAATACTGGCACAACCTGTGGGACGTACAGGTTCCGCTCGCCCTCCGCGTGATGGGGGACTGGGACCCGGAAGAATGGAGGCTTATCAACGAAGCGGAGTGGGCGACTGAACGAGCAACCCCTCGACGCCGCTTCTCGTGGCTCCCCAAAAGCCACTTCGCCTTTGTAGTCGCCATGATTGCCGTCGTTTGGATGGCGCTCATCGCGGTTCTGTGGCTGCCCTGGATTCTCATCCACCGGCTGACCGATAACAACGTGGTTATAGCAAACGCGGTGCGATGGCTCCAGGGGGTAGACGAATATCAAATTCCTTTGATTGAGTACCAGATGTCGGTTCAAAGAAACGAGGTTGCAGGATTGCTCGTGTTTTTGGCACTGTTCGCCATCTTCGGCCTGACACGTCCGGTCATGGCGGCAGCACTGCGAAAGCTATTGTTCGAGGACTCTCCTCCAGCCACGACGCAAGCGAAGAAAGAGAATGAATCCATCACGTCCGCGTCACAGCCTCAGCAGCTTGACGAGGGACTGACCTAGGGCGGCGAATCAACGCTGCTCGCTCAAGGGTTCATCCGCATCTGCTTCCACTCCGGCAAGCACAGGCGAGGGCGGCTCGTACCCCGGATCGCCTGGCTCCAGCGGCGCGGGTTGCAGGTCGCGCTCCGGGGCGTCGCTGGGGTCCAGCACCATGAAGAAGAACAAAGCTAGCCCGATGGCGCGCCCCACGCCTGAGAGGAAAAAGATGGCTTGATACGAAACCGCATCTGCAATCCAGCCGCCGAGCGCAGCCCCCGCCGCGTTCGACAGCCCCACGACCGTGTTAAAAAGAGCAACGTAGCGCGGACGGCGCAGCTCCGGCGTCGCGGCGAGCAGGAAATTGAAGGTGGCTATGTTGAAGCCCGCCCACAAGAAGCCACTGAACAGGTTGATGAACGACACCTGCCAAGGCTCGCCCACGAGCATCCACGCCCAGGGAGCTAGGGGTATGAGCAAGCCGCTCCACAGCAGCGCCCGGCGTGACCCCACCCGGTCAGCCACCCGCCCCCACACCTGCTGCCCCGGCAGCGACGACAGCGTGGCGACGGTGGCGAGCAGGCCAACCACGAGCGTACTCGCCCCCAACACCTGCACCAGAAAGACGTTGAAGAAGGGCGCGGAGATTTGCAGCGAGAAGTTCCAGACCGCCGCGTGGACGCAGAAGAGCGTGAAGTTGGGGCGCAGCCGCAGCCGCTGCATCAGGGGCAGCCGTTTGCCTCTCACGATGACTGGCCCCTGTGAGCGCGGCGCTTCGATTCTGGCGTAGAAGTAGTTGGCTACTAGCCCAACCACGAAGGCGATTCCGAAGTTGATGCGGTAGCCTGTGACACCGCCGAACTGGTCAATGATTTGCCCAGCCACCGGAACCGCCACCGCCGCGCCAAGCGCCATTACCAAGTTGCGTGACGCGAAATACCGCCCTCGAACCTCCCCCGGCACAATACTGGCGGCGATGCTCGTCCAGGCGGGGAGCGCGATTTGAGTGCCAATCGTGCGAAGCGTGGCGAAGACAATCATCCCCCACACCCCTGCCTGCCCCAGAAACGGCCAGACCGCGAGTGCCAGAATAACGAAGCGCACCAGGCTGTTCACGATGACGACCATCCGGTGTGGCTGGCCGTATCGCTCCGCGATGCGCGCCCCCGGCAGCAGAACCGCCGTCCCAAGCAGTGAGCCGAGCGCGCTCAACCATCCAATCTCCGCCGCCGTCCCACCCAGCGCCAGCACGTAGAGCGGGATGTACGTCAGCAACAGCGTATCCTGAATGCTGTTCATCAACCCGTTCAGCCAGAACCAGCGAAGCGGTCCCCGCTCCGGCAACTCCGGGCGCACCAACCCCCACGTCTTACTGGCGGTGCCGGAGATGACCTTCTCCGCCACTCGCGCGCCCCAGCGTGGAAAGATTTCGTTCTGCATGCCAACCCCATTCGAGCCACTTGGTGCTCTGACTCGCGACGAGCCTCTATCGCTTCTTAGTTAGCCCCGCTAACTGACCAAGGCGTGAGGATACCATTGATACGAGGCGAAAACAAGCTGGACATAGAAAGTTGTTGGGCGGCACAAAATAGTAGACATCTGGGTAGTGGACTAATAGTAAGTGATGAGTAGAATGAAGGGATGATCCAAGAAACCATCACACATCACTGTCGGCGCTGCGGCAGCAGCAATATCGTCAAGAATGGGACCAATCGCTGCGGTAATCAGCAGTATTGGTGTAA
>DASVVH010000039.1:0-6056 GCA_036386615.1 Ardenticatenaceae bacterium | reverse complement strand
TCATCCCGTGAAGGTCTACCTCATAGATAAGTTGTCGGCGTGGTCTCCTGGAGCGCAACTCGCTTCACCTCCTGCAAACTTCGATACCTAAAAGTGTACACCAGATGAGTAAAACCCCAAGCACCAGCATCTCAGGTAGCCCAGCAGGAACGACTCTTGCTTGGCCCGCACCGACGCGTCTTTCAACCACTATAAGTACCAGGGAGGGCACCATGTCACACCATACCGATCACCCGGACGAGAACCTCAAGGCCGAAGGCCAGATGGACGAGATGGAAGGCAAGGCCAAAGCCACCTGGGGCGACATCACCGGCGACGTGGGCGATCAGGTCGCGGGTAAAGCCCAGGAAGCCTGGGGCAAAGTCCAGCAGGGCGCGGGCGAAGTCATGGACGAAGTAGGCGACGCCGCCGACCGCGCCGACAACAAGCGCTAGACAGAGCGACCGATAACCACAGGCCCGGACCATCATAGTCCGGGCCTTTCTTGTACATCCTCACACCTTCCGCCATCCGCCGTCCATCTGCTGCCGTTGGTCCGTTAGCGGTCGTCGGTCGTCGGTCGTCGGTCGTCGGTCGTCCATTCCGCATTCCCACTTCCGCCTTCCGCGCTTGACATCCCCCACCCACCGGAGTATCATCGCATCGGTCGTACAGGGCGTCTCGAACGCCCAGCGCTTATCGGATTCGGAAGGAGTCCTGTTGTGTCCACCGCGCTCGACGCGGACTACTGCAGTTCGGCGACAACCTATTCGCGGGAGCACCCTCTGACCTGGGCACCCTTGGAGCAGCACCGGACGTGCGGCACTAAATAGCCACCCTGCGTGGCTCACTGGCCGCGCCTACCCCTTGCGCCTCTTTGCCCACCTCAGAGCGACCCGCTCCCGGTGGGCATTTTAATTCCCCACATCAGGAGGCGCAGATGCCATCCCTCTTCTTCACGCTTGCCTCTTTTTACCATCTACTTCCAACCCCCGCCATCTGGCCCATACCCGACGGCGGGCAGCGCCGTGCCCGCTACACGGCCCTGCAACCTCCCTCATGCAGCAGAATCAGACCTGACACCCCCTGACCCCTTTGGACTGATTCACCCCAACGCGTGAGGAGTGTTGCGATGCCCGAAAAAGTAATATCCCTGGCCGAACAAATCGAAACCTTCGTCTCCGGCGACGGCGCGAGCCACGACCTGCTCGTCAAACTCCTGCGAGACTTGCACCCCGCCGACATCGCCGAAGTGATGGAAGAGTTGAGCGAGACCGCCACCCTCGCCGTCTTCGCCGCGCTTGAGCCTGAAGTCGCCAGCGAGGTGCTGGACGAAGCCGAGAGCGAGGTCACGCAGTTCCTCATCGAGGAGGTGCCCGACCAGCGACTGGCCGACATCCTCGACGAGATGCCGATGGACGACGCTGCCCGCCTTCTGGGCGACCTTGACGAGGACTACGCCGAAACCCTCATCGACCTGATGTCCCCCGAAGAAGCGGAGGATGTGCGCGGCCTCCTCGCCTACCCCGAAGGCACGGCGGGCCGTCTCATGACCGAATCCTTCGTCCGCCTCCGTGCCCGCTGGACTATAGCCGAAACCCTCGAATACCTCCGCCAGATTAACCCCGACGCTGAGACCATAGCCTACCTCTACGTCACCGACTCCGAAGAGCGCTTGGCCGGAGTTGTGCCGCTCCGCCGCCTCGTCACCTCACAGCCGAACCAGACCATCGGCGAAATCGTCGAGGCGCGCATCATCTCCGTTCAAGTCACCGACGAGCAGGAGGACGTGGCCGAGGTTGTCTCCAAGTACGACTTCAACGCCGTCCCCGTCGTAGACGCGGAGGGGCGCTTGGTTGGCATCGTCACCGTAGACGACATCGTAGACGTGCTCGAAGAGGAAGCCACCGAGGACATTCAACGCCTGGGTGGCTCCGAGCCGCTGGACCAGCCCTACTTCTCCGTCTCCATTCTCACGGTAGCGCGCAAGCGCATCGTCTGGCTTCTCCTCCTCTTCTTCGGTGGTACGCTCACCAGCAGCGTCATGAGCAACTTCCAGAACCAGTTGGCTGAGGTCCTCGCCCTCTCCTATTTCATCCCCCTGCTCATTGGCACTGGAGGCAATGCGGGTTCTCAAACCGTGAGCACCGTCATCCGCGCCCTCGGCGTTGGCGAGGTCGAATGGAGCGATGCTCGGCGCGTCCTGGGCCGCGAACTAGGAACCGGACTACTCGTTGGCTCCATCCTCGGCGTCGTCGGCTTCCTCTACGCGCTTCTCCTGTGGCGAGTCTCCGTTCCCCTCGCGCTCGTCGTCGGTCTCGCCCTGCCCATCATCTGCACCTGGGCCAAAACAGTAGCCAGCCTCGTGCCCCTCGTCGCGGAGCGCTTCGGCATAGACCCTACAGTTGTCTCTGCCCCCCTTATCACCACCGTCGTGGACGCCACTGGCCTCGCGATTTACTTCTCCATCGCCCGGCTTGTACTCGGCCTCTGACCCAGCCCAAACGAGGGCAGACGTGTAAAGGGGGCGCGGTGTGTGACGGACACCGTGCCCCTTTTTTGCCTCACCTGCGAACAGGATACAAGCATCAAGGAGACGCTTGTCGTGGGCGGCTCCTGCACACTTCCTGCACAGGAGCCAGCCAGTTCCCCATCTTGTACAATGCTGCCTGCCACCTTCAGGTGAGTAGTACTTTTGGGTTATAGAAGTTGGCTTATCAGAGAAAAGGTTGTTCACCCGAAAGCATTAGTTTCCCCGTTTGGTCCACACCCAGCTAACAAGAATCCTCTTCTAAAGCTTTTACACGCTTCTCACTACGGTCATCGCTTGAATGAACCCACCATCCATGCCCGCACATCATGTTCTGCCATGTCACCTTTGACAATGCTACGGCGTAGTGAAAAGTGATTTTGGGGCTGGACAAGAACGCATATTCTGGCTACAATACACCATCTGGTCATCCACTTTCACTTGAAACCCAGGAGCTAAACATGTCAGTATCTGTAGCTTTATTGCCTGGCCGCATCTGGGGGCGCACGCCTCTAGCGTGCGCTGCGTTGCGGGCCTCCTCCCTCTTTTGGTGGTGCCGCCAAACCTCCTATTTGCTGGACATCTAGTGGCTACGCAGCTATGGAAAATTGCCCCAATGTCGAGAAATGTAGGGATACAAGCCGGGAGATGGCTGGAAACCTTAACGCTCCTGCCCTGCTGCACCACCAAAACAATTCAAATGTGGGGAATGTGGGGGCTTACGCGCCCCCGCACCATGACACGACAAAAACGATGTACACAAATGTACATGTTTTCTGGTGCAGCCGCCCCGCTTTACTCTGAAAATTGCCTGCTTCAATCCACTTTGTCGCACCCATCATAGCCCTGATGTAATCAAAAACTGGCCCAAAAACCCGCCACTTGCGCCCAACCTGCTCACCAACGCGCACATGTACGCATCCTTCCGAGGCCATCACCGTCCACCGTCCACCATCCACCGTCTCTCTACCCACATTGAACCATTTGCTCCACCCTTAGATATTTATCTTTGAGCCATTCCTGCGCTATTCTAGTCCATCCGCACGCACAAAAGAGGAGTCAAAAATGCAGCCAGCAGCAACTGCTACCGTGCCCCCCCGCAGCGAAGTCCCGGTTGAATATACCTGGGATGCCGCCAGCGTCTTCCCATCGGATGCCGAATGGCAACAAGAACTGCACCGTCTCGCAGAGAACCTTCCTGAAATCCAGCAGTTCAGTGGTCGCCTCGGTGATAGCCCCGCCACTCTCGTTGAGTGGATGGAAATCATGCAGACCACGAGCCAGCGTTTAGGCAAGCTCTACGTCTACGCCGCCATGTTCCACGAGGCCGACACCAGCGACCAGTCGGCCAAGGCCAGGTACGATCAGGTCACGAGCCTCTTTGGCCGGGCCAGCGCGGCGCTCGCCTTCGCTGAGCCTGAGTTGCTGGCCCTCGGCTCGGACAAACTTCAACAAATGGTAGAGCAGGAGCCGCGTCTCGCCGCTTACAAGCATTACTTTGACGACTTGTACAGCCGTCAGGCGCACGTTCGCTCCGCCGAGGTCGAAGAGGTCCTGGGTCTGGTAGGTGAGCCTTTCTTCTCCGCATCCAGCACCTCCGGCATCCTCGTAGACGCCGACCTCACCTTCGCGCCCGCCACCGGAGGTGGCGGCGAGGAAATACCCGTCGCTCAGGGCAACCTGGACTCGCTCGTCCACAGCGACGACCGCGAGGTTCGCCGCACCGCCTGGGAGAGCTACGCCGACTCTCACCTCGCCTTCAAGAACACCCTCGCGAACGCCCTCGCAACCGCCATCAAGCAGAACGTCTTCATGGCCCGCGCCCGCCGCTACGACTCCGCTCTGGAAGCGGCCCTCGCGCCCAACAACATCCCCACCGAGGTCTTCCACAACCTCATCAATACCTACAAACAGAACCTTCCCACCTGGCACCGCTACTGGGCCATCCTGCGCCGCGCCCTCGGCTACGACACCCTGCACGTCTACGACATCAAAGCGCCCCTCGTCAAGGAGCGTCCCTACGTTCCTTACGCCCAGGCGTCCGAATGGATAGCCGAAGGGATGAAGCCTCTCGGAGGGCGCTATGGCGAGGTCATGCAACGCGGCCTCCAAGAGCAGCGCTGGGTAGACGTTTACCCGAATCAGGGCAAGCGTCAGGGAGCCTTCTCGATGGGCTGGCAGGGCACCCATCCCTTCATCCTGATGAGCTACGACGACAGCCTAGAGAGCATGAGCACCCTCGCCCACGAGCTAGGCCATTCCATGCACTCCTACTTCTCCTGGGACACCCAGCCCCAGGTCTACGCCCAATACTCCATGTTCGTCGCAGAGGTCGCCTCCAACTTCAATCAGGCCCTCGTCCGCGACTACCTCTTCAAGACCAACTCCGACCCCAACTTCCAGATTGCCCTCCTCAGCGAGGCCATGTCCAACTTCCACCGCTATTTCTTCATCATGCCCACCCTCGCCCGCTTCGAGTTAGAGCTACACGAGCGCGTCGAACGCGGCGAGGGTCTGACCGCCGACGGCATGATTGAGCTTATGGCCGACCTCTTTGGCGAGGGCTACGGCGGCGAGGTCGAGATGGACGAGGAGCGCGTCGGCATCACCTGGGCGCAATTCCAGCACCTCTACGCCAACTTCTACGTCTTCCAGTACGCGACGGGCATCTCCGGCGCGCACGCCCTCGCGGCGGGTGTCTTGGCTGGTGAGCAGGATGCAGCCGACAAGTATATTCGCTTCCTCAGCGCGGGTAGTTCCGTCTACCCCATAGACGCCCTTAAGCTGGCGGGCGTAGACCTGACCACCCCCGAAGCCGTCGAGCGCACCTTTGACGTGCTCAAGCAGATGGTGGATCGCCTCGAAACCCTCGTCGGGCAGCGCTAGCCACCACTCGCAAAGTGCAGCCGGAGTAACATCACTCCGGCTGCACTTATCAGTGCCACAGTTGAAAAACGTCGGGAGCGCGGGCAGGATGCCCGCCCCGCGCTACACTAACCAGCACGATACCTTGAGCCGATGCAATTGGTCACTCTGGCGGCTCAACCTACCGCGAACCGTCATACAAGGAGGCCCAGTGGTCGCAACGATTGCCCGCCGCGACGAGATTGCAAAAGAACACACCTGGGACCTGGACAGCGTCTACCCCTCCGTCGAGGCGTGGGAAGCCGGGATGGAGCAGATTAATCAACAATTGGAGGCCCTCGCGCTTTTTGAGGGACATCTAGGCGACAGCCCCTCTGTCCTAGCCGACTGGTTCCAAACCTCCGAGGACGTTCTCCGCACCGTCGGCAAACTCTTCGTCTATGGCAGGCTTAACTATGCCGTAGACATGGGGGACCAGACGGCCTCCGCCCAGAACGACCGCGCCAGCAGCCTCTATGCCCGCGCCAACGCCGCCACCGCCTTCGCCGAACCTGAGCTACTGGCAATCGGCTTCGACACCCTGCGCCAGTGGGTCAGCGAGGAACCCCGCCTCGCCCACTACGCCCATTACTTTGAGACTTTGGAGCGCCGTCAGGCCCACGTTCGCTCCTCCGAGGTCGAG
>DASVVH010000038.1:0-7204 GCA_036386615.1 Ardenticatenaceae bacterium | reverse complement strand
GCAGCCATCTTGAAATAGGCGGGATGCGGGATGCGGGATACAGGATACGGGATAACTGTACGGATACACAAGGTTGGCATACAGGTTGGCCCAAGCACGACGGGAGGGCGAAGCGTGCTTACGCTCTACGATAGGCGTGTTGCTGGGTGGATCCTTCGCTTCGCTCAGGATGACATAGATGTAGTTAGATGTTACGCGACCTACCGCTGAGTATTACCTTGTGTGTTAACCTCATGAAACAGTACTCCTACCAGATGGATTCGACGCGCCCCAGCAGGAACTTGAGATAGCGGCCCTCTAAATGGTGGGCCATAACGGGGTGGTCGGGCGGCTGGCCCGCGTCGTGGAGAATCTGGAAGCGGCGGCCCGCCTGCCGCGCCGAGTCGGCGAGCACCTGCCGGAAGGCGTCCCCACTGACCTGACTGGTGCAACTGGCCGAGGCGAGCAGACCGCCCGGCTCCGTCACGCGCATCGCCATCGCGTTCAGCCGCGCGTAGGCTTTGAGCGCCTGCGGCAGATGCTCTTTGGTTCGCGCGAAGCTGGGCGGGTCGCAGATGACGAGGTCGAAGCGCTCCTTGCCCACCCTCAGCCTTTCCAGGTAGTCGAATACGTCGGCCACGATGAATTCGTGCTCGTCCGGGTCGAAGCCGTTGAGGGCGAAGTTCTCGCGGGCGTCGGCTGCCGCGCCGGGCGCGATGTCCACGCTGGTGGTCCGCGTGGCCCCGCCGCGCGCCGCGTAGAGTGAGAACGCGCCCGAATAGGAGAAGAGGTTCAGCACGCGCCTGCCCGCCGCTAGCCCTTCCAGGTAGCGGCGGTTCTCGCGGTGGTCTAGGAAGAGGCCGGTCTTCTGCCCCTCGTAGAGGTTGGCGCGGAAGCGCAGCCCGTGCTCCTTGATGATGAGGTCGCGCGGGGGCATTCGGCCCCAAAGGCTCTCGATTTTGCCCGTCTCCTCGTCGCTGCTGCCGCGCCGACGGCGGACAATGCCCTGCAAGGGCGTGGTTTCGCGTAGTGATTCAACAACCCAGGGTAGAATGGTTTCCAGGCTATCGGAGTAGGTTGCGACGACTGCGAAAGGGCCGTAGAGGTCCACCGTCAGCCCAGGCAGGTTGTCGCCCTCGCCGAAAATCCAGCGATAGGCGGTCGTCTGCTGCCCCTCCCGAATGATGCCGCGCAAGGCCCAGGCGGAGCGTACCCGCGCCGCGACCCACGCCGCGTCCGGCCTCTGGCGCTGCGAGAAGACCCGCAAGGCCAGAGGCGAGGTCGCGTCCCAGAGCGCGTAGCCCGTCCAGTTGCCCGCCCTCGCCTGCACCCAGGCTCCCGTCGGGGCGCGGAAGCCCTTTGGAACGTGGTCGCGGTAGACCCAGGGGTGCCCCGCCGCCAGCGATGGCTTCAGGAAGTGGGGCAGGTCAAGCGTTGGAATCTTGGAAGGCAACGATGTTCCTCACTCTAAATGGTGTCGGGCATGTGGCGCGCGTCCTGTTGGCGCTCATCGGACGGCGTGTGCGTGTATGGCGTGCGAAGGTGAACAGGCTCGGGCTTGGACTTGCCGCGCGTCCGCAGGTTCAGGACTTCCACTATGGTCGAGAAGGCCATAGCGAAGTAGATGTAACCCTTGGGGATGTGCTGATCGAATCCTTCGGCCACGAGGGACATACCGATGAGCAGCAGGAAGCTCAAGGCCAGCATCTTCACGGTTGGGTGGCGCTCCACGAACCCAGCGATAGGCTGCGCGGCGAGCAGCATCACTCCTATGGAGATGATGACTGCCGTAATCATCACGGCTACATCCTCGGCCATGCCGACAGCGGTGATGACCGAATCGAGCGAGAAGACGAGGTCGAGCAGCATAATCTGCACGATGACGGAGACGAACGAGGCGGCGACTGCCGCTTGACCGTGTGCCTCCGCGCCCTCCAGACGCTCGTGAATCTCGTAGGTTGCTTTGGCGAGCAGGAAGAGGCCACCGCCGAGCAGGATTAAGTCGCGCCCGGAAATCTCCTGATTGAGCACCGTGAAAAGCGGCTCGGTGAGGCCGATGACCCACGAAATGGAGAGCAGCAGGAGGATACGCATGACCAGCGCCGCCCCCAGCCCGGTGCGCCAGGCCCTTTTCTGCTGATCTTTCGGCAGCTTGCCCGTGAGTATCGAGATGAAGACTATGTTGTCAATACCCAGGACAATTTCCAGAATTGTCAGGGTCAGTAGTGCGACCCAGGCATCGGGATTCGAGAGCCACTCCATTTATCTCCTCCGTGAATGATGGATAGGTAGGGTTCACCTATAGTAACAGGTACAGGGACAGAGTACGATACTCTGCTGCTGGTGGTTGCCTACAACAAGTTAGGTGCCAATGGTGCTTGGAGGACGATTGACGACCGACGACTGACGACTGACGACCGACGACCGACGACCGACGACCGACGACCGCTACGGCACGCGGCACATAGCACATGGCGGGCGCGCAGCGGTCAGAGGCGTCCAGTGCGCGCCCAATAAGAGCTTCCTGTGCCAGCCTGTGACACGGGAGAGGAGAGGGCAGGAAGTAGAAACAAAGCCAATCACGCCTACATTTCCCCACCTTGGAAGCGCTTTGCTGGGGTGCCAGAGGGTAGAGGATGGGGGTTGACCATAAAAATGATTACATTTGATTACATTGAAAATTATTTTCGCTATTTTTGTCGGGTGTGGGAAGCGACCAACAGAGATGGGAAAGGCGCGAAGGGCCGAAAATGCCCCACATTGGTGCGCTACATCGGTGCTGTAGCGCGCACTGTTCAAGCATGGAGTGGTTGACTTCCGAGCCGCTACCATGCGCGTTCGATGCAGGACGGCGGCGGATAACGGATTTTTCACCACAAAGACACAGAGAACACAGAGAACGACCACAGAGAACGGCATTTTATCCTCCCGAGTTTCAAGGATGCGCTATAAACAGGGGCGCGGAGTACGGAGCGGGCAGGATGCCCGCGCTCCCGGCTCTTTTCAACAGTGGTACGCTTGGGAATGGTTGTGAGAGGCGGCGCGGCTAGAAAAAATTGTGTTCCTACTATATAAAAGACCTCAGTGGCGATTTTCCTGAGGAATTGGTGCTTTTATGAATAAATTGTAATGTTGGGGGCGAGGGCGGTGCGGGGGCGATGGATGCTGGTCACGGCCATTAACTGTTGCTGCGTGATAGAGCCGTCCGGCGCGTGATTTTGGTCCCTGCTATCTCGCGCAAAACTTGAATTTCTGGTATACTCTCCTGACGCTGCCGGGCCGTCGCAGCGCTAATTCTCCGGCGAAACGAGGTGTTCCCATGTGGATAAAAAGAGACTGGGTGTAATCGCACCATCCTTCATACTCTCTATGCTTTCCCTACCCTGTTTCTGTTGTCTATCCACGAGGAACTATGTCTGATTTACACGTAACTAACCTGAACAATCCTAACGCCTATCTCGTCGGCGTGGCGCTCAAGGGCCGGAACGACTCGCTCTGGTCCATCGAGGATTCGCTGGCAGAGTTGCGGCGGCTGGCAGAGACGGCGGGGCTGGAGGTCGTCGGTCAGACCTCGCAAAACCTCGAATCGCCACACCCTGCTACGTACATCGGCTCCGGTAAGGTGGAGGAGGTCCAGAGCGACACTGCCTCTCTGGACGCGGCCACTGTCATCTTCGACGACGAGCTTTCGCCCGCGCAACAGCGCAACCTTGAAAAGCTCTTCGGGGAGAACGTCAGGGTTATTGACCGGACGGCGCTCATTCTGGACATCTTCGCCCAGCACGCGGCCACTAAAGAGGGGCAGTTGCAGGTGGAGCTTGCCCAGTACGAGTATCGCCTGCCCCGCCTGACCCGCATGTGGACTCACCTTGCCCGGCAGGCGGGCGGCGGTTCGGCGCGCGGCGGCGCGAGTGGCGTGGGGCTACGCGGCCCCGGTGAGACGCAGCTTGAGGTGGACCGCCGGGAAATTGGCTCCAGAATCGCGCACATCAAGCGGGAGTTGGAGGACGTGCGCCGCCACCGCGAGCAGCACCGCCAGCAGCGCAAGCGGGCGGGGGTGCCCGTCGTGGCGCTCGTCGGCTACACCAATGCTGGCAAGTCTACGATGCTGAACGCCTTGAGCGGGGCGAACGTGCTGGCGGAGAACAAGCTCTTCGCCACGCTGGACCCCACCGTGCGGCGCGTCCAGATGCCGGAGGGGCGGGAGGTGCTCTTCTCCGACACTGTAGGGTTCATCCAGAAGCTGCCGACGGACCTCGTAGCGGCCTTCCGCGCGACGCTGGAGGAGATCGAGGCGGCGGACCTGCTGCTTCACATCGTGGACATCTCGCACCCGATGGCGGACGCGCAGATAGACGCCGTTGACGAGGTGCTGGAATCGCTGGGCCTGGTCGGGAAGCCTATACTGATGGCCTGGAACAAGGCGGATCTCCTCGTGCCAGAGCATCGTGTCGTCTTCGAGCAGGAGGCGGCCCGCTACGGTGACAGCGTGCTCGTCAGCGCTGCGACGGGCGAGGGCATCCCTGAATTGCTGGCGCGGGTGGAAGAGAAGCTGCGAGAGCAGATGGTGGAGGTGGAGGTCTGCATTCCCTACAGTCACGGGGATTTGCTCAGTCTCATCCATCAAGAGGGTGAAATCGAGCGGGAGACCCACGAGGGGGACGGCACTCACGTTCACGCCTTTGTGCCGCCACGCTTGGCGGGGCGCTTGCAGCAGTTCGCGCAGTAACAACCGAATACTCACAAGTCAAAGGGCCATCCTCGAAGAGGGTGGCCTTTTTGTTTGGCTCGTGTAAAACGTGCAAGGCCCGCGCCAGGGGTTGATGATGATTGAGAATTGAATTGGGTAATCCCGTGCAGGCGTGGCGCACGCCAGGGGTTGAAACCCCAGGCTGATAGCTCAAGTCAGCTCAAAGCCGACTGTTCCAGCGCAAAAGGCACAGCGTGTCAAGGATTTCTGTGTTCGCTGGGCGCTTTTCACAGATGAGCCTTTAGTTTTTGCGTAGCGGCGTAGATACCTGATAGGCTAGAAGGACTACTGACAAATGGCCGGGATAGCACCATCATGAAGGCGCTCTCTCTGCCACGTCAGGATGGAACCCGCACGCATGAATGGAAGACCGCTTCGCCACTTGGTGGGTCCACTAGTGGGCATTCTCAGCCCGCTCTTCTTATACATTGGTCTCAAACTGTATCCTGGTCAGGATACCCATTATCACCTGCACATCGAGCATTTTTACGTTGTCAGCTTTGTGGCATTGCTGGCGGCGGCAGTCGCCATTGTTGTTGGAATCTCCGGGAGTCGGTTAAGGAACATTCAGGTCATCTTCCTCTCGATGGCTTTTACCTCGCTGGCGATGGTCTTCGCGCTGCATGGGCTGTCCACGCCGGGGGTTCTTCTGCCCGTAACTCCTACCCCTGTTCCACCCATCGCAGCGCAACTGAGCGTGGTGCTGACTGCCTTCTGGCTGTGGATGTCTGTCCAGCCTTCGGATCATCCCGTGGTCGCTCGGCTCTCACGGGTGCAACATCTCCTGGTCCCTATGTGGAGCGCCCTCCTGGCTCTGTTCGTGGTGGCGGCGATGGCACGGCCCGACTTCGTAACGTGGATGCCGCTTAACATCGCCCCTCTCAAGTGGGTGGTCGCGGCGTTCACTACGACGCTCGCGCTCCGCGCGGCCTACTGTTACTGGCAGTCTTATCGCTACTCGCGCTTCCCACTTCAGATTGCTCTGGTCTACGGGGCAGGGTGGCTCACGGTGGCGCAAATCATCATGAGCACGGGCGAACTGTGGCGCGCGAGTTGGTGGCTCTATCATTTTTTGCTGCTGGGGGGCATCGTGGGGATGGTGGTGGGCCTGCTGCGCCAATATGGGCTTCGCGCGTCGCTGGAGCTTGTCGTGGCGGGGCTTCCGACCTCCAGCCTCGAAATGCGGTTGCAGGCGGCACTTGGGCCGAGTGTGCGGAGCCTCATCACCGCTACGGAGGCGAGAGACTATTACACGGCAGGGCATAATTATCGAACGGCGCTGTATGCCCTGCGACTCGCTCAGGGAATGGGGCTACCACAGGAGGCGATGCGGGCGCTGGCTCAGGGCGGCATCATTCACGACGTGGGCAAGATCGAGGTGCCTGACGAGGTGTTGAACAAGCCGGGGAAGCTGACAGTGGAGGAGCGCGCGCTGGTCGAGCAGCATCCAGTCACGGGGTTCGAGATGTGCAAGCGCCTCGGCTTCATGAAAGAGGAGTTGGATATTATACGCTCACATCACGAGCGGTGGGATGGGACGGGTTACCCTGACGGGTTGAAGGGTGAGGCGATTCCGTTCCTGGCGCGCATTCTCGCCGTCGCGGATGTGTACGATGCCCTGACCTCTGAACGGGCGTACCGCAGGGCGTGGAGCCACGAAGAGGCGCAACGATACATTGTCGAGCACGCGGGGCGACAGTTCGATCCCGCGTGTGTCGCGGCGTGGGCGCGCCTGCCCAGCAATGCACTTTACGCGCAGGAGCCTGAGCACGCGCACCATTCGACGGGGGTGAGTAGTTCGTTGGAGGCAAATCCCTCTTCTTGAGAAGCCTGTCGTGAGTGAGCACGAAACCAATATGAACGAGCCGCCCTTGCGAGGGTGGCTCTTTTGTTTTTCGCGTGGGCAAATGGTTCGGCTGTGGGGCAGTTGCACAAAAGCGGAACCGATGAACTATGATACGCGCGGCTTCGTGACGTTTGGGGCGTGTGGCGCGTCATACCTCGCGGTTAAACCGTTCATGGGAGAGGGCAGCATGGCTCGACTCGTTGTGTTTCTATTTCTGCTTGTGGCCTGTGTGGTGGGGTGTGAGCAGGCGACCCCGCAGGTTGCGACGCCCCAGCCGACCCGTGAGGCGACCAGCACGGCGGTGCCACCGTCGCCTACGACGGAGCCAACAGCGTCTGCTTCCTCAACGCTTATGCCTTCGGCGACGGCGACGACTGAGCCGACGCCGGAGCCAACGGCCACCGGGACGCCAGAGGTAGAATCGACCTTTACGCCGCTACCGACACCCGACCTCACTCCGACGCCTGAAAACTCGTGGCTGACGGGCGACGTGTGGATTTTCCCCGGCCCGGAGCACTATGTGGGCGACCTGTTGAGCTTTGAGGTTCCCGTCGAGAACTACTTGGGCTTTGAGGTGGTGTCGGGTACGGCGAGGATTGACGATGGCGAGGTGTTCCAGTGGGAGGTGC
>DASVVH010000037.1:0-4539 GCA_036386615.1 Ardenticatenaceae bacterium | reverse complement strand
CGGGAGCCTTCCAGCCGAACCGGAGATACAGGAGATTGTCGTCGCCGAGCCGCAACCATCCAGGCCGCGCCAGATGGACGCCGTCATCGGAATCGTCCTGGACGCGGTGGAGTCACGGCACACCCGCCGCGCCTATGCACGAGCACTCAATGACTTCGGCGAGTGGATGACTGAGCAGGCACGGCCCCTAAACCGTGCGCTCGTGCGGCGCTACATCGCCGAACTCCGAGAGAGTGGCATGGGTACAGCCAGTATCAACCAGCGGCTCTCTGCCATACGCACACTGGTGCGCGAGTTGGCCGACAACGAGGCGCTGGACCCCAGTCTGGCGCAGGGCATTGTCTCTATCAAGGGAATCCAGCAGCGAGGAGAGCGACTAGGCAAGTGGCTGAACCGCGAACAGGCGCAACAACTGCTGAATGCCCCCGACATGCGGACCACAAAGGGAAAGCGGGACCGGGCTATCCTTGCAGTGTTACTTGGGTGCGGGCTGCGGCGAGAGGAACTGGTCAGTCTGACAATGGCCCACCTCCAACAACGCGAGGGGCGCTGGATCGTGGCAGACCTGATAGGCAAGCGTAACAAAAGACGCTCGGTGCCGATGCCGGGCTGGGCCAAGGCGGCGGTGGATGAATGGTTAGCTCTCCCAGAGAACCGCGCTCTGCATCACGAATCCCTGCCGCTCTTTCGCCCCGTAAACAAGGCAGGACGAATCGGACGGGAGCCGATAAGCACTCAGGGCATACACAAAGTTGTGCGCGCCTACGCGCAGGAGCTAGGGCTGGGGAATCTTGCCCCCCACGACCTGCGCCGCACCTTTGCCAAGCTCGCGCACAAAGGGGGCGCGCCAGTAGACCAAATCGGGCTATCGCTGGGCCACGACTCCATCGAAACGACGCAACGCTACCTCGGTATCGCTCAGGACTTGCAGGACGCCCCGTGTGACCGACTTGGCCTTCGCCTGGAGGTATCACCTGAGGCTGGTTCGTAGTGGACTGTCCACACCTAGTCAGATGGTGCCTTGGCGATAACCATTGCTAAAGCTATCTGCGCTAAGTGGTAAGAAATAATGGTGAGCAATCGTTCCCCAAGAATAGGGGTAACAAAGCGATTCCATGCGAGGATGCCATCTGATAAGCAGAAGAGTGATACTCCAATCGCGACCAGACCTTTTGCTTGATTAGTCCAGTTTGGTCGTAGTAGGGTAGCTAACTCGGCTATCAACATTGTACTGATAGCTGTTGTGTATGCTATTATGGGGATGGTAGTCTGAAAATGATTGTTTTTGTATAGAGAAATGACTATGCGAAATAATAACGGCGCGATAGCTTATGCAATCCAGTGAAGGCGGCGATGTAGGAAAGATGGGCGAGAAGGAACCTTCCCAGCCCCGCCAGAAACCACACCTCTCCCTCCAACATCAGACACACGTCGCCCCAGAGTGAGAGCACAAGCCCCACCTCAATCCACCGTGCCAGAGGGACATTTGCCGCCGTTCGCCGCAGAGCACGAGCATAGCCGATGGTCGCGGCAAGCGTCGCTGGCTTTGTCCCATACTCCAGGGGCCACAGCGCCAGTCCAACAGCAATCCAGTCCAGCATCGCGGTGAGCAGCGTCACGGTGAGCCATGTTTGAGAACCAACAAGCATGAGTCAGAGCCTCTGTGAGTAGAGCAGCATCTTCGATTCGGCACCATCCTAACTGCTTGTCGCCTCCCCGTCTACCCTCAATTTCCAGCCAGAGCACGCGGTAGCCTATGTAAAAACACAAGGATCAGGAATATTATGTCAATAAAAGCCGACATCTACCCCCTCCAATGTCGGCTTTTGTCGGCCTTACTTCACATAACTGAGCCTCGCCCAACCGCGCCAACCATTATCTCTTCTTCGCCCGCCTGCGCTACAATCAGGTCACAGGTTAGAACATCATATCACCCGCTAAAGGATTACATGTCGCCTGCTTCCATGCGGCTGAACTCGCGCCTCGTCCCGCTACTGGTCCTCCTCCTTCTCTTCCTCCAACTCATCGCGCCCTACAAAGGCTGGACGATAGGGCTGGTGGCGCTGGGCGGAATGTGGCTCGTCGGCTACGTCTGGGCGCGCTCGCTGGCGCAGGGGCTGGCGCTCAGCCGCCGGATGCGCTTCGGTTGGGCGCAGGTCGGTGATCGCCTCGAAGAGCGCTTCACAGTCAGCAACGACGGCTGGCTGCCTGCACTCTGGGTCGAAGTTCGGGACCACTCCACCATGCCCGACTACGCCGCGAGCGTCGTAACAGGCGTTGGCGCGGGCGACACAAACGCGTGGACCACCTCCGGCCTCTGCACCCGGCGCGGCATCTTCACCTTAGGGCCAACCAGCCTGCGGAGCGGCGACCCCTTCGGCGTCTACACCGTTACCGTGCTTGATTCCTCTACCGCCTCCGTGCTCGTCGCGCCCCCCATCATCCCGCTCCCGCCTATAGAGGTCGCCCCCGGCGGGCGAACAGGCGAGGGTCGCCCGCGCCCCCACGCCCTCGAACGGACCCTGAACTCGGCGGGGAGCCGTGCTTACCAACCCGGCGACGACCTGCGCTGGATTCACTGGCACCTCTCCGCCCGCCAGGGCAACCTCTTCGTTCGCCTCTTCGACGGCGCGCCCGTCGGTGACTGGTGGATTATCCTTGACCTGGACGAGCGCGCACAGGTGGGCGAAGGCTGGGACGGAACGGAGGAGCACGCCGTCCTCCTCGCCGCCTCACTCGCAGACCGCGCCCTACGCGAGAAGCGCGCCGTCGGTTTGGTCGCGCAGGGGCCGGACGCGCTCTGGCTCCCGCCACGTCAGGGGGAGGCGCAACGGCTGGCAATCATGCGCGCCCTCGCTGTGGCGCGGCCCGCCAGCCAATCCCTCCAGACGCTCCTGGAAGGCTCGTGCCACTCCCTAGCCCGTCAGGCCAGTCTGGTCCTCATCACCCCTGCCACAGGCGGTGAATGGATTGAATCGCTGGTGCCTCTCTTGCGGCGCGGCATCGTCCCGACTGTCCTACTCCTGGACCCCGCGACCTACGGCGGCACGGGCGACGCGGCGGCGACGCGGGCTACCCTAGCTGATTTGGGCATCGCCAGCCATCTCATCCCACGCAGCCTTCTCGACCGCCCGGAGGCACATCCCGGCCAGCGTGGGCAGTGGGAGTGGGCCGTGACGCCAACGGGCCGCGCCATTCTCAAGGACACGCCGGGCGACCTCTCCTGGAAGCCACTCGGCTGAAATGCTCTTTTCGCTCCTCGAACGTCTGGTCCGCAAGGTCGGGCCGCAGCAGACCGTCACGCTGGCGATTCTCGCGCTGGCGCTCGGCAGCGTCGCCCTCGGTCTCTCGGACGGCGTTCGCGGGCTGGAACGCACGGCGGCGGTGGGTGTGGTCACGCTCGGCCTCTTCGTAGGGTGGCGGCTGGGCCGTCGTGGCCGCCCGCTCTGGCAGGCGCTCCCCGCCACCTTCGGCGTCGGAATAATGGTTGTCCTCCTATGGGTCGGACGATTGACCGCCCCGCTCGCGGCGCTCCTCTACGAAGCGGGCGCGGCGACAGGCCAATCCCCGCTACATCGTGACTTCAGTGGCCTGCTCGCCGCGTGGAGCACCTTCTGGGCGAACGCCGCTGTTCTAACCACTCGCCTCTGGGCATGGCTGCTCGCGCTGCGGCAGGGCGCGTCCGCCTTCGACCCGATTGCCGTCTCAGTTGCCTGGGCGCTCGTCCTCTGGCTCGTGGCGGTCTGGGCCGGGTGGGCAGTGCGCCGCAGGCGCGCACCGCTCCCCGCCCTACTTCCGGCAGCCTTTCTGCTCCTGGGCACCCGCTCCATAACGGGCGGCGACCTCCAAACCCTCCTATTACTCGTCGCCGCCACCCTCACCCTCATCGTCATCGTCGGCCAGGAAGCCCGCGAGAACCACTGGCAGGCGGCGGGCTGGGACTACTCCCTTGAACTCCGCCAGGACCTACTACTCGCCACCCTTCCCCTGGCGCTCCTCCTCGTCATCTTCGCGGCGGCAGCCCCCTCGCTCTCCGTGCGACAACTCGTCAGCGCCTTCCAGCGCAACGTAGACGTGCCGGACGTGGCGAGCGCTCCCGTTGTCCTCTCGCTGGGGCTGGAACCGCGCCCCGCCCCCACCAGCCCCTTCGTCGCCCTGCGAAGTGGTGGAATGCCGCGCGAGCACCTGTTAGGCTCCGGGCCTGAGCTATCCGAGCAGATAGCACTCGTCGTCGAGACCGACGACCCGCGAACGCCGGACATCGCCCCCCGCTACTATTGGCGCAGCATCACCTATGACCGCTATTCCGGGCGCGGCTGGGCCACCCCCCAGCTTCGCACGAGGCTCTACCAACCCCGCGAACCCCTCCTCTCGGAAGCACTGCCCGCCCATCGCCTCGTCCGTCAGCGCGTGCAGGTTCGGGACCACCTCGACAGCCTGCTCTATGCGGCTGGCACGCTCGTCACCGTAGACTCCGCTTTCGAGGTAGCCTCCCGCTCCAACGGCGACGTTTTCGGCGTGACCCGTGCCGGATCGAGC
>DASVVH010000036.1:0-2422 GCA_036386615.1 Ardenticatenaceae bacterium | reverse complement strand
GCCATCCTGCGCCATATGGCCCTCAATCTGCTCATGCAGGAATCCTCCCTCAAAGGTGGTATTCAAACCAAACGCCTCAAGGCCGCTTGGGATCACTCCTACTTGCTCAAGGTGCTCCACCATTAAGATGCGATTGCCCTGGTGGTAACTACCCGAATGGTCCACGAGGCGGACGGTGGACGGTAGACGATAGACGGTCTTGAAGTACCCCACATGGGGATTATGAAGGTTCATAGGGGCGACTTGGCGATGGTTGATGGAATAGCCGGAAGTAGGGCAGAATTGAGGAGGCTGACAGCGCGTGGAGGGGGGCTTCGGGGAGTGCGTTCCATCGAGATTCGGCGGCACTCGTACACCAAAAAAGGCGCGTAACGTGGCCGGGTGGGGAGCCGCGCTCCGGCACTGCGAGGGCGCGCGGCTCCAATACGAGGCGGGCCGCTTTACGCGGGTCTCCTTCTTGCGCGTGCCGCCGGGTCACACACTCACAGCCCAGTAAGGAAGCTGCTACAATACGGATGGATGAAGGCCCATATCTAACAGAGAATGATGCAAGGATAGGTTCATGACTTCTACTCCTCAGTGGGCCGCCTCGGCCCACCACGATAGTTCGCCGTACTACGTTCGAGACGGAGGGCCGGGCGCGAAGGTGCTCCGGCTGCGGATGGGGCTGGACGCGCCCGTGGAGCAGGTGTTCATTCGGACGGCACCGGACGGCGAGCAAGTAATGACGGCGATGAGCCGGGTCGCTTCCGATAACGTCTGCCAGTGGTGGGAGGGGGAGTTGCGGCAGGCGATGCCGCGCACGAGCTACCGCTTTTTCCTGATGACGCCGGAGGGTGGATGGTGGCTGACGGCGGCGGGGGTGGTGCGGCACACGCCGCCCGACGCGGCGGATTTCAAGCTGCTCTCCCGCTTTGACGCGCCGGAGTGGGTGCGTGACGGCGTTTTCTACCAGATTTTCCCCGACCGCTTTGCTGACGGCGACCCGTCCAACAATGTCTGCACGGGGGAGTACCTATACTATGGCCGCCCGGTGGTGGCGCGGGAGTGGGGCGAGCCGCCGCGCAAGGAGACGGGCGGCATCGAGTTCTTCGGCGGCGATTTGCAGGGCGTCATCGAAAAGCTGCCCTATCTGGAGGAGCTGGGGGTGTCGGCGCTCTACCTGAACCCGGTCTTCACCGCGCCAAGCAACCATAAGTACGACGTTGAGGATTACGAGAACGTGGACCCGCACCTGGGCGGGAACGAGGCGCTGGTGGCGCTGCGAGAGGCGCTCGATGAGCGCGGGATGCGGCTGGTGCTGGACATCGTGCCGAACCACTGCGGGGCGACGCACCCCTGGTTTCTGGAGGCGCAGGCGGACCCCGACGCGCTGAACGCCGAGTTTTTCACCTTCCATCGCCGCCCCCACGACTACGAGAAGTGGCTGGGGGTCGCCAGCCTACCGAAGCTGAACTACCGGAGCGAGCGGCTGCGCGAGGTGATGTACGCGGGCGAGGATGCCATCATGCGGCGGTGGCTGCGCCCGCCCTACCGGATTGACGGGTGGCGGATTGACGTGGCAAATATGCTGGCGCGGCACGGGGAGAGCCAGTTGGGGCACAAAGTGGGGCGCGGGCTGCGGCGGGCGCTCAAGGGCGAGTTCCCCGATTCCTTCCTGCTCGGCGAGCACTTTTTCGACGGGTCCCCACACCTTCAGGGGGAAGAGTTGGACGCGAGCATGAACTACCGGGGCTTTACCTTCCCGCTGCTGCAATGGCTGGCGGGTTGGGAGTTCGCGGCGGAGCGTGCCGCGCCCTGGTCCGACAGGCAGCCGCTGCCAACGGAGGCGATGGCCGCGCAGTGGGAGGCGTTCCGCGCGGCGATTCCCTGGCAGGTGGCGATGCAGCAGTTCAACCTCCTGGGCAGCCACGACACGGCGCGGGTACTGACGGTCCTGGGGGAGGACCGGTCCAAGGCACGGGTGGCGGCGGCGCTGCTCTTCACCTATCCGGGGGTGCCGTCCGTCTACTACGGCGAGGAGATAGGGCTGACGGGCGTGGGCGACCCCGCCTCGCGTGGTTGCATGCCCTGGGAACCGGAGGCGTGGGACCAGGAGTTGCGGGCGCTCTACCAGACCCTCATCCGTCTGCGGCGAACCTCGCCCGCGTTGCGCTGGGGCGGCTTCCAACTGCTGCACGCGGCGGGGGAGACAGTGGCCTTCCTGCGCGAGGCACCGGAGGAGCGGCTTATCGTCGTAGCGCGGCGGGCAGGCGACGGGTTGGAAGCGCTGCCCGTGCAGCATGGCGGCATCGCGGACGGCACGCGCTTCCGCGACGAACTGACGGGTGCCGAGGCAACGGTGGAGGGCGGCGTACTGCCCTTGAACGGGCTGCCGGAGGCAGGGGCGCAGGTATGGAGAATGCAAAATGCAAAATGCAAA
>DASVVH010000035.1:0-4629 GCA_036386615.1 Ardenticatenaceae bacterium | reverse complement strand
CCCGCTGCCCACCCCAGCAGGAGCGTCGTGGGCAGCGCCGCCAGCACCGCCAGCACCAGCGCCCACCACGCGGGCAGCCACGACTCCTGCCCCCCTCGCGCGCCCTGCCGCAGCAGCCCTACTAGCAAGGCGAACATCCCGCCTGTTATCATACTACCGATGAGTGCAAGCGGCGCGCCACCGTCCCACGCCCACGCCACGACGACCCACGCCGCCACGAGCAACAACAGCGCGTCGCGGCGGCAGGCCAGCGCGACCCCGGCTTCCGGCGGCTCGTCGCTCACAGCAAGTCGTCACGCCCGGAAGCCCGCAGGCGGCTCACAATCTCTTTCACGTCCTGCGCCCGCTCCCGTGAAGCAATCAGCAGCGCGTCCCCGGTGTCCACGACGACCAAGTCCTTGACGCCGACGACAGCGACCAGCTTCTCCTCGCTGTAGACGAAGACGTTTTCCGAGTTCAGGACAATTGTATCACCCGTCCCCGTCACGCTGTTGCCATCCGCGTCGGCGGGCGTCAGCGCGGCGAGACTATCCCACGCGCCCACGTCGTTCCAGCCGACGTTGATGGGCACGGTCGCCACGCGCGATGCCTGCTCCATGATGCCCCGGTCAATTGTCGTCTCCCCCGCGAGGTTGGCCCATTCGGTGGCGAGCACCGCCTGTGCCTGCGACGTGCCGATGCCTGCGCCGATGCGGTTCAACGTCTCCTGAATCTGGGGCAGCAGCCGCTCGAACTCGCTCTGAATCACGTCCACGCGCCAGCAAAAGATGCCACTGTTCCACAGGAAGTTCCCCGACTCTACGAAGCGCTTTGCCGTCTCGTAGTCCGGCTTCTCGCGGAAGCGCTCGACCCGCCGCGCCTCGTGCCCGTTGAAGGTGCCAAGCGGCTCACCCAACTCGACGTAGCCGTACCCCGTCTCCACGCGATCCGGTAGAACCCCCAGATTGACGAGCCAGCCCTCCTGCGCCACCTCCGCCGCCGCTACCATCGCCTGCCGGAAACCCGCGTCGTCGGGTATGTAATGGTCCGCGTGGAGCGCGAACATGATGCCCTCCGGTGCCACCTTCGCGACGTGCTGCGCGCCCAAGCCAATGGCCGGGGCCGTGCCGCGCGGCGCGGGTTCGCCGACAACGTGGTCCGGCGGCAAATTCGGCAACTGCTCGCGCACCAGGTCCACGTACTCCGCGTTTGTCATCACCCACACGTTTTCAGGCGGGATAATCTCTTGGATGCGGTCAGCCGTCTGCTGGAGCATGGTTCGCTCCCCTATCAGGCCCAGCATCTGCTTCGGGAGCCGCGCGCGGCTGCGCGGCCACAGCCGCGTCCCTACACCCCCCGCCAGAATCAGCGCGTACAACTTTCGTTCAGCCATCACCCAACCTCGATTATCCGCTGCTATGTCTGCTGCTGTGAGTTCTCGAACTGGAGGAGGATGCCCTCCCACCCTTCAGCGCTCTTTTCCATTTCGATTTCAGTATAGCGCCCCATCGTATACTTGCCGACGACGGAGCGCCAGAACCCCTGCGCGCCCACGTTGCTCCGCAGGACGCCAATCTCCCAGCTTCCGGTGAATTTCTGGAACACGGCGCGGGCGGCCTGTTGTCCAACCCCCAGCCGCCTGTACTTCCGCATCACGAAGAACTCTGCGATGCCCTGTACTGCCTTCGGCTCCGTAGCAAGCTGGCGCACGAGCACGAAACCCGCCAGTTTGCCAGCCACGCGAATGATAAAGGGGTGCCGCGTCTCTTCTGTCCAGAAAGCGTCCAGATAGGGATATTCAAACAATCCATCCGCGTTCAGGTCCATGTCCTCGAACTCCGAAAAGTCATAAAGATAAAGCTCCATCATCCTCTGAAGCACTGGCTTCTCTTCAACACTCGCCCGAACCAATTCCACATCCATAAATTGCTCCAGGTCATGCCGGATGGTTGTTACCGTCCACCGTCCACCGTCACGCCCGGACGTACATCATCGCGCCCACCTGCCGCACTAGCCCCTTCAACTCCATCAGGGCCAACAGGCCACTCAACTGCGCTGGCGCGACGCCGCTCCACCGTCCTATCTCGTCAATGTGCAGGGGTTCGCTGCCCAGTTGGGCGAGCAGTTGGTCCTCCTGCGGCGTCGTGGCAATTACCTGACGGACCACTTTCTGTGGCTCCGCCATCTGTACGTCCAGCGCGCGGAGAATTCCCTCCGCCGACAGCGCGGGGGTCGCGCCCTGGCTGATGAGGTCGTTCGTGCCCTCGCTCGCCGCGCTGAAGACATTGCCAGGCACCGCGAAGACCTCCCGCCCCTGCTCGATGGCGTTCCTGGCCGTAATCAGCGCCCCGCTTCGCTCCCCCGCCTCGATGACCAGCGTGCCCAGCGAGAGGCCACTGATGATGCGGTTGCGCGGCGGAAAGTTCGCCGCCTCCGGCCTCGTGCCGATGGGGTAATCGCTCACCAGCGCACCCCGACCCTCCGCCACAATCGCCTCCGCCAGCTTGCGGTTCGCCGCCGGGTAGGGCTGCTCCACCCCATTTGCCAGCACCGCGATGGTGCGGCCCCCCACGTCGAGCGCCGTCTGGTGCGCCAGCCGATCCACGCCCAGCGCCAGCCCGCTCACGATGGTCAGCCCCGCCTCGGCCAGGCCCGCCGTCAACTTCTCCGCCACCTGCCGCCCGTAGGCCGTCACCTTGCGCGTGCCGACGACGCCGATGCACCACTCGTCGTCCGCCGTCAGTTCACCCCTCACGTACAGCACGGGCGGCGAGGCCGGAATCTCCCGCAGCAGGCGCGGGTAGGCGGCGTCGGCCCAGGTCAGCACCGTCACGCCGTACTTCTCCACCAGCCCTAGTTCGCGGTCCAGGTCAATCTTTGGCCGCGTTGCCTCGATGCTCTCGATGGTGCGGCGGTCCAGCCCCGCGCGGGCCAGCGTCCAGCTATCCGCCTCCCAGGCAACACTCAAATCATTGCCGAAGAAATCGAGCAGGGCGCGGAAGCGGGCAGGCCCCACGCCGGGCACGCGGTTGAAACCAATCCAGTAGGCAACGTCGGACACGCGGCGCTCCTCGCGGGCAGGCTGAAGTGCGGGCAAGCATACCACAGCGATTTTTGGAGTGTCAAGGCTTTTGCGGATGAGGTGGGCGACAATTGAAATAAAAACTGCGATGGGCACCCATCGCAGTCACTGTTTGCGGCCTCTGTGCGGCAGCCGTTGGAGGCGGCTTGAGCCGACTTGAGCTTTTAACTTGGGGTTTGAACCCCAAGCTACTCGACCAATCCTTCCGGTAGCGTGACGACCATCCGCCCCGCCTCCAGGTCAACGGACTGGACCACCGACTCGATGGCCGGAAGTAGAATCTCGCCCTTCGGGCCGCCCCGGATGACGTAGACCTCGTTGGCTCCGGTGAAGATGACCTCCTCCAGAGTACCCAACGGCTCTCCCTCCTCCGTCTCCACCGCGAGGCCGACGATTTCGGCGACGTAATACTCGCCCTCTTCCAACTCCGGCAGCCACTCGACGGGGATAGACAACTCGCGCCCCCGCAGCGCCTCCGCGTCGTTGCGCGTCTCTGTTCCTTCAAAGGCGAGAATGGCCTGATTCGCCGTGATGCGGGCGCGCTTCAGCTTGATTTCCCGCCGGGGTCGCCCCTCCAGGTAGAGGAAGTCGAGGTCGCGGATGAACTCGCCGTCGTCCACGAAGAGCGACACCTTCACCTCGCCCTGTATGCCGTGCGCGGTGGTAATCTTCCCGATGACGATGGTCTCGCTTCTCGGCACCTAGCGAATCTCCAGGTTGGCCCGCTTCCCCTGCTTCGTCGCGGCCACGCGCACCAGACTACGCAACGCGTTCGCCACGCGCCCGCCCTTCCCGATGACGCGCCCCATGTCCTCGCGCTGGACAGTGAGGCGCAGTTCCACGTTGTTGCGGCCTCGCGCGCGCTCTTCGACGCGCACCGCTTCAGGGTGGTCCACCAGATTCTCGGCGACGTAGCTGATCAACTCTTTCATGGCTTAGGCTTCCGTGACGGCGGTGTCGGCCTCGGCGAAGATGGTTTCGGGGCTTTCGCCCGCGTGGACGCGGGGCAGTGCCTCGTAGAGGCCGTTCTTCTTCAGCATCCGCTCGACGGCCTCTGTGGGCTGCGCGCCGACACTGAGCCAGTAGAGCGCTCGCGGCTTGTTCACGACGACGGTTTCCGGGTCCGTCATGGGGTTGTAGTGGCCCACGTTCTCGATAAACCTGCCGTCACGCGGCGAGTTGCTCTCGGCGACGACGATGCGGTAGGTGGGTTGGTCCTTCTTGCCCATGCGGCGCAGTCGAATCTTGACCATGGTGGCTGGTATCTCCTTGACGGCTATCACCCTCCGGGCACTTCCCGGCAGGTGGCGTTCCGTGATGTTACAAAAAATAACCCGCCTGGCGGCAGGTGTTGATGTCTTCATTATAGAGAAATCGCAGCGAAAGGCAAACTCACGCTCCGATGCCCCTGGCACCATGTCGAAAGGGGAGTGCAGGCGGCACGGGTGGCGCGAGAACAGCTTATGTGAAGCAAAGCCTACAAAAGCCTACATTGGAGCGCGATAGATGTAGGCTTTTGTTGACATAATGTGAAGAGCGTCCGCGTCACCTCCACTTTCCTCCGGCAT
>DASVVH010000034.1:0-7535 GCA_036386615.1 Ardenticatenaceae bacterium | reverse complement strand
GATACCATTAGCGGTGTGGCGGGCAGAGTGAAGGGGGGTGTGGCGGGCGGCGTTCAGAGTAAAAGGAAGGAGTCGGGCCTGAAAATATGTACATTTATTGACATTGATTTTAGTCATGTCATGCTCTAAGTGGGAGCGGTGAAAGGTTGTGATGACGACGGGGTTGTCGCGCAAACCCCCACATTTGGAGGGATGAAGAATGAGGGATGAACGATGAACGATGAAGTACGGCAACTGATGACGGATTTTCACCACAGAGGCACACCAACGGTAGGCGCTTTAGGCAAAGGACACAACCAACAGTAGGCGCTTTAGGCGAGAACGGCCACAGCCAACAGTAGGCGCTTTAGGCGAGAAGAACATGTTTAGCTCCTGAGTTTCAAGTGAAGGTGGTTGAACCAATGGGGCCATTTTAGCAGAATATGCGTTCCTTGTCCAGCCCCAGGAAACAAAAGATTGTCGCGGTTCGGTACAGTGATTGCTAAAACCACGTCACGCGAGGAAGGCCCCGGATGTTCAACTAACTGGGCGTGGGTGAGGGTAAACAGATAGCAATGAGCACAGAGAGATGGTGGCGGGAGATTCGCCGCCTGCCCATCGAGCACACGTTTGAGACGACGCGGCAGGGCGAGGTTCATTCGGTGCAGTGTCTCGTGATGCCTGCGGGGTGGCTGCCCGCAGGCTTTGAGGTGCAGGAGGCGCACCCGCGGGCGCTCGGCCCCTTTTATTTCAAGCGCTTGCCCGTCCTGGCGCGGGGGCTGATTCGCGTGCAGGAGGGGGAGGAGGAGACCCGCTTCAATCTGGCGCTGGTTGGCTGGACGCTGCTGCACTTCGGTTCGCCGGAGGTGACGCGGGAGGAGGGTGGGGGAGTGGCGTGCTATCCCATCATCGGCGGTTTCATGCTTCAGCCGCACGACGCGGCGGGGGGGCACCTGTGCGTGAGTATGCACAGGCGGGCGGAGGGGCTGAGGCTGTGCATGGAGATAAAGGGGTACTACTCGCGTATCATGGGGCGGGGAACTGTCCGGCGGCTGCGGCGCTGGGCGTATACGTACACGCAGGCGGCGGCCCATCACTTCATCGCGCGGGACTTTGTGCGACGGGTGGCGCTGGCTCTGAGAACAGGTGAATACGGGCACATCTAGACGGACATCGCTCTAACATTAATATTGTATAGTAGCAACCTCGAAGTATCCGCCCTGGGGCTGGGCGGCTCGGCTGGATTTGGGCGCACAGCGGGCGCGATTCCCATTTCCGGCTTCAAGAGCCGTCAGCAGGTCGAGGACAACGCGGGCGCGATGGCCTTCGGCCCACTCGGCGAGGAGCAGATGCGGCAGGTCAAGGAGATTCCGGGGCAGGCGGAGTGGCTGACGCGCTAGCAGGGGAACGCTGCCCCACCGCTGATTGTGGCAAATCGTCAACTGTGGCGTATTCCGCCACCACCTGCCATTCGACCTCATCCGCGCACAACGTCAGCGTGAAAAAGCTGGTATCCCTGGGCGGAACGTAAGAAGGTACAAGAATAGCGAATTGCCAGCAATCCGGCACCTCCTCACCCACCTGCTGCACCTGTAGTATCTCGGCGTCACTCGTCCCATCTTCCTGAAATAGACCTTGTTCCGGCTCAACTTCGAGCTTCCGCACACCTGCAAAGACAGCATTTCCCAGGACGAACTCAGGGTCGCCCTGCCGATACCAGCTCTGGTCATAGTTCAACAACGTAATCTTGAGAATGCACCTGCGGTTGTCTGAATCGTAGTGCATCCCCTCAAGGCTGCTGTCGTGAAATTCGTATGTCTGGAAAAACTGCGCGAGTTTCATATCGCCTCCAGGCTGCCTGAGAAACTATCTATCCTACCAGCATTGGGAAGATGATGAGCTTACCCCTACATGCCGAAGAGAACCAACAGGAGTGGCTGGCCCGTTTGTCACATCAATAGGTGGGTACATAAAGCAAAGCGCGAGGCCAACCATCGGCCTCGCGCTTTGCAGTTTCTTTGATAGCTCCCCTTCACACGAGCCTCACTGTCCGTTACACTATTCCTTCCTGACGTGTTCTGCGAAGGAAATGCAATGGACCAGATGGACGAGATACGCTCTATCTTCAGCCCCATTTTAGGGGAGCGAGTATGGGGCGCTAAGTTAGGAATCGGCAGCTTCCTGACGATGGAATGGGGCTGGCCTCGGCGACGGGGGGTCATACGGGGCCGCGCCTTACCACCGCGCGGAGCATGGCATCTATGGATACAGCACTGCGCCTGGCGTTTTGAACAGGGCGATAAGGTACTGACCGCTTCGGAAGATGACAGGGAAACAATCGCGGCGCTGATTCCACGTCTCAACGGGCACATCCTTTTGGATATTCAGATACGCCCTGCCGTGTGGGATACCTTTTTCATCTTTGATGACGCTCTCGTTATCCGCACCTTTACTTTTTATACCACTGAGTATGAGAACTGGGACCTTTTCATGCCGGACGACAATGTATTGACGCTTGGGCCAATCAATCAGTGGTCGTATGGCTCCTCGAACCTGCCAAGGGACAAAGTGCCAACACGATTTTACTCACCCCCGCATACCGAAGAGGACGACCAGCCCAAAGGCTCCGATGATGAGGCCGGAGACGCGGTTGACCCAGCGTAGAGCCTCCGGCGTAAGGCGGGCACGGAAGAGGCCAACCCCCGTACTCAGCAGGAACCACCACAGCGCGGAACCCAGGAAGATACCCAGCACCAGCATCGGATCTATCGCAACAATGCCTTTGGGCCTCAGCTTTTTGTCTCGCTGAAAGAACTCAAGAAATCGGATAGGTGGAGGAAAATCTGCGATTGCCGAAGCGGGGAACATCTCAACCCCAAAGCGCTGTTTCTGCGCCTCCCGTCCATTCAGTATGTCAGGCTCAGTGTTACCAAAACTCAAAATGTAACGTACCTCTCCCAGAAGGCGCTACTTCTTTGATGAGCGTAGGTGCTTCAGGGCGGGGCGAATCACGAACAGGTAGACGAGGAGGAGCAGGAAGAGAAAGAAGAGGGGCACCGTTCCGAGCGCGGGGAGGTCCACGTTCCCCAGTTCGTCGAACGCCTCGTAGAGCGGCTCGCTGAGGCCCAGCGCCGCCAGTGCCCACAGTAGCCCCAGCAGCACCAACCCCGCCGCGACGAGCCGCACGAGGAGGAGGGTGAGCCTTCGGAAGAGCAACGGGCCGCGCCGGAAGAGGAAGACCCTCAGCATCGGCCAGAGGAAGAGGCGCAGGGCGACCAGCACGACGAGATAGACGATGAGGTAGGCCAGCAGCGGCTCAAGCGGCTCAAGCCCCTTGACTGGCAGATCGTCTAACTCCACTACACGCTATTCCTCGCCCCGGCGGCGCACCTGCTCGCGCAGCACCCGCCGCATCAGGTCTCCCTGCGGGTTGCGCGGCAACTCGTCCACAAAGACCACCTCGTCGGGAATCTTGTAGTCCGCGAGGCGGTCATGCAGCGCGGCGATAATCTCGCGCCCCAGGCGTGGGCGCGCCTCATCCGGGTCGTTCAGCACCGCGTAGGCGACGGGACGCTGCCCGCGCATCGCGTCAGGCAGGCCGATGACCGCCACCTCCCTGACGCTGGCGTGGTCGCGGATGGCCGCCTCGACCTCGTTCGGGTCAATGCGGTAGCTGCGCGTCTTGATGAGGTCGTCGCTGCGGGCGACGAACCAGAAGTAGTCCTCCTCGTCGGCGTAGCAGAAGTCGGGCAGGAGGTTCCAACCGTTCTGCACGCTGCGGCGCTGGCCCGGCGGGTTGTTCCAGTAGAGCGTTCCGGTTGGGCCGCGCACCGCCAGATGGCCTATCTCGTTTGGCCCCAGGTCGTTCCCCGCCTCGCTGACCACCTTCACCTGATAGCCAGGGACGACGCGTCCCAGCGAGCCGGGGCGCGGCTGCATCCCGACGGCGTTGGAGATGAAGGCGTAGAGCATCTCGGTCGTGCCGAAGCCCTCAAAGATGGGCTGCTCGAACCGTTCCTCCCAGGCTTGGTAGGTCTCCGCCGTCAACTGTTCCCCCCCACTGCTACAGAGGCGCAGGCTGGCGAGGTCGAGCGGGCCGAGGTCTTCCACCGCCAGAATCTCGCGGTAGGTCGTCGGCGCAGCCGTGAGCACCGTAACGCGGTGGCGGCGGATGGCGTCTACCATCGCCTCTCCACTGTCGGCCATGGGGTCCGTCGGCAGGGCGACGCCCGCGCCGAAGCGGAAGGGCAGCAGTCCCAGCGTGATGAACCCCTGCGCGAAGCCCAACGGGGCCAGCGAGCCAATCACATCCTCCTCATTGACGCGCCACACCTTGCCGCCGAAGGCATCCAGCGCGGCAAGGATGCTATCCAGCCGGTGCGCCGTGCCGCGCGGGCGGCCACTATCCGCCGAGGTGTAGAGCAGCAGGCCAAGCTCGTTGCGGTTGCGCGGCGTGGCGGGATAGTAAGGCTCCCCGCCCGACACGAGCCGCGAGTAGCTGTACAATTGCTCGTCGCGCGCGTGGTCCCGCAGCCCCTGCACGATGATTGGCCCCAGCCGCCCCTCGGTAGCCTCGCGGGCCAGCCGCACGTCCTCCGCGAGGTCCGCCGTCGTAATGGCGGCGACTGCGCGGCTCTCAGCGGCGACGAAATCCAACTCGCGGTTGGAGAACTGCGCGATGGTGGGCACGCTCAACGCGCCCAGGCGCTGCACGGCGAAGTTGGCGGCGATGGCCTGCGGCGTGTTGGGCAGGTGCAGCAGCACGGGGTCGCCCGCCTTGATGCCCAGCCGCGAGAGGCTGCTCGCCAGCCTCTTGACCTCGCTCAACAGCAGGTCGTAGGTGACAATCTCGTTGCGGTAGTAGATGGCCGGGCGGTTGCCCCACCCCCGTGTCACCACCTCGTCCAGCAGGATTTCGGTAAGATTTATCTCGTCGGGAATCTCGAAGAGGTCGTCGTCAAAGCGGAACTTGGGCCAGTCCCGCTGGGCGGGCAGTTGGTCGGCGTGGGCGATGTCCGGCATCTCGCCAGGCACCGCCGTCAGGTCGTAGCGCATCACCAGGAGTTGATAGACGGGCAGAATCGCCTCGCGCCTGAAGCCGCGCCGCTCGAAGGCCGAGATGACGGGCGCGTTGTCCACGAACATCTCCATCACCAACTGTTCCAGCTTGAGTTCCTGGCTCACCTCGAACGCCTCGTCCAGCAGGTGCCAGCCCAGCCCTGTCTGCCGCACATCCTGCCGCACGTAGAGGCGAAGCTGCGCGATGTTGGGCTGCGGCGACTTGAGGCGGCGATGAAGGCTCACCTGACCCAGAAGCTCCTCCTCGCGCTCTGCCACGATGGAGAACCCCTGCTCGTTGTCCATCTGCCGGACCCAGGAGTGAACCACTTCGGGGTTGCTCATGTCGTCGCGCATGACGAGCGCGTCGTCCCCGCGCACGTCGCGGTAGAGGCGCACCAGCCTCTCGGTGTCGTCGCGCTGCAACAGGCGCAGGGTGACAGAGGTGCCGTCGCTGAGTGTGGTGGTGCGCGGGTAACGGTCAAACATCGAGTTCTGTTCCTGTGGGCGTCGGCTATCGGTCAGCGAATCGGTTCGGAGAGAACGTGCAGTATACCGGAGAAAGCGGAAAAGGCAACGCCAGTGCGGTTTTTCGCTACGGCTGTGTCAAAGTGGGAGAGGGAAAGGAGGAGAGGGAGCGAGCAGCGGGCCGGAGGGCGCAGAGGCCAGTATAGGCCAGTAACGGCCAGTACTGGCGAGCGATAAGCGGCCAGTATAGTGGTAAGTAGCTGCTATATAAGTGTTAGTTATATGACAAGCTGTGCGACTGTGACATAGCCCCAGGTTTTTCGCGGGCTGCTCTGCCCACTTCTTGCCACTTTGCAGGCTCTCTGTAATAGTTTCTACTATGAACATGAGCGATAACGAAATTCAGGCATTGGTGCGCCTGCTGGACGACAGCAACCCCGTTCTGGCCGAGCAGGCGCAGGACGCATTGGTCGAGTTTGGCGAGGCGGCGCTGCCCGCGCTGCAAGCCTACGCCGACGCGAACCCCGCCCTCGCCTCCCGGCTGACGCAGCGCATTCAGGCGCGTGCGCTCGAAGACGAGTGGGCCGCCTTGGCGCAGCAGCCCGACGCCGAGACGGCGGCCCTGCTCATCGCGCGCTGGCTCGACCCCCTGCTTGACCCGGCCCGCATCACCATCCACCTCGATGCGCTGGCCGAGGCGCTGCGCGGCGCGATTCCCACCACGCCGAACCGGACGGGCTATCGCCGTGACGCGATGGCCCTCCGCGAGTGGTTGTCCGCCGCCAAGGGGTTCCGGGGCAATCTGGAAAACTACTACGCGCCGGAGAACTCGCTGCTGCCTCACGTTCTGGAGACGCGGCGCGGCATCCCTCTCACGCTCTCGATGGTCTACCTCTTCGTGGCGCGTCGGCTCGGCGCGCCGCTCTACCCCATCGGCATGCCGCGCCACTTCGTCGTCCGCTACGGCGATGAGCGCGAGGGCATCTACGTGGACCCCTACAATCAGGGCGCGCTCATGACGCGCGAGGATTGCCAGCGCTGGCTCATCCAGCAGGGCCTCGGCTGGCGCGAGGAGTACCTGCGCCCCTTCTCCGACCACGCGCTCATCGAGCGGATGCTGCGGAACCTCGTCAACGCCTACGCCCAGCAGGGCAACGAGAGAGCCGTCATGCAGACGGTGAAGTACCTCGACATCTGGACCGACTTTCACGCGGGCGGCTGAAAAGCAAGCCTGGAAGCCCAGGAGCAGCTAGCGGGTTTGTGTTCCACTTTAACCCGGTAGGGGCTTGTGGCAGTGGACAGGAGCGGGTACAATCTCCATACGGTTTGCCAGGGGAGCTTCCTTCATGGACAGCCCACCATGGGTATGGGCCACACGATGGGTCGACGTACCATTCAAGGCCACGAATGACACCGCCTACCCAGGATAGTCCAACGTCGTACAAGGAGTGAGCGTGAAGAAAGAAGTCTCTGTTGTCATCACCGACCTGGACAACACTCTGTTTGACTGGGTTGAGATGTGGTACTGCTCATTTAAGGTAATGTTGGACGAGTTGGTACGACTAAGCGGTATTGAGCAAAGAGTTTTAGAAACAGAGATACAAAGATTATTCCAGCAATATGGTACATCAGAGTACCCTTTCGTTATTCAAGAGTTGCCACTGCTTTTAGAGAAGCATTCCAGGGAGGATCTGACAGAGCTTTACCGCCCCGCGATGGAAGCCTATTGCAAAGCACGCAAAGCCTCTCTGCACCTTTATCCTGGTGTGCTAGAGACATTGCAAGTGTTGAGAAATAGAGGCTGCATGATTATAGCCTTCACCGAATCTATGGGTTTCTACACTATTGAACGCGTCAACACACTTGGCCTAGACAGCATTCTTGATTTTCTGTTTTCACCGCCCGATCACGCTCTCCCTCCTAACGTCTTGTACACTCAGGCCCATCCCTGTTACAACAAGCCCCGGTCCTTACGCAACGTGGTTCATCGGTTTACACCTGAAGGAGAGCGAAAACCGAACGCCGTAATC
>DASVVH010000033.1:0-6719 GCA_036386615.1 Ardenticatenaceae bacterium | reverse complement strand
CAGCCCTGGCAGGCCGAAGTGTCGCTGGAACTGACTGAGGAAGGCGGCGAGAAGACCGCTATTGTCGAGTACCGGGACGCGGGAGGCCGTGTCGTCCGCTCAGAAGATACCATCTTTTACGTGGCGGAAGAGGGTCCGGTTCCCACCTCAGAGGCGGCGCAGTTGGCCCCGACGCTGACGCCCAGCCACACGCCCACCACCACTCCCACGCCGACGGCGACCATCACACCCTCGCCAACCCGCACGCCGACACCAACCCGCACGCCGACGGTGACGCCCGTTCCCACGCCAACCGCGACCCCGGTGCCAACCGTCCTTGACGCTGTGCCCGAAGAGGCGAACCTGACGCTACTCGTCCTCGGAGCCGTTGGGCTAGTGGTCGGCATCCTCTTCGCCGCCGCGTTCGTCATCGCGCGGCTCATGCGGCGCGGGTAGCGGGAACCTCTATCCTTCGGCTTCGGCACTCCTGCCGCGCAGGCTGCGGCTGGGAGCCTGGGAGGGGCCATTCAGGGCACGCTGGATGTAGTGGTCGGCGATACGCATTATCTGGACGGAGAAGGGGTGGTCCGGCTGCTCGATGACGAGGGGCACGCCCCGGTTGACGCTGAGGACGACGGGACGCCCGCCGGAGATGATGCGGAAGGCGACCTCGTGCTGGAGCGTTCTTTCGATTTCCTCCGGCCCGATGCCGACGTTCGAGTTGAAGCGGTTCAGCGCGACGTTGATTTTATCCAGCGAGTAGCCGAGCCGCACGGCAAGGTCCAGGAAGAGGCTCGTGTTCTTGAGCGGGCCGACCTCCGGCGTGACGACCATCAGCACCTCGTCGGCGCTTTCCAGGATGCGGAGCATGCGGTCATCGTAGGAGGGCTGGCAGTCCACGACGATGTAGTCATAGTGCTGGCGCAGGAATTCGAGGATGCGCTCGATGCTCTCCGGCGTGATTAGCTCTCCTTCCTCCGGGCGGAAGGGGCTGAGGAGGACGCGGACGCCTGACGGGTGCGGCACCAGCACCTGCTCGGCCTGTTCGGGATCCGCGCCGTCGAGGCTCTGAATCATGTCCAGAATGGTGCGGACGGTGGGCAGGTTCAGGTGAACGCCCACATCGCCGAAGAATAGGTCAGCGTCAAAAAGGGCCACGCGCTGCCGGGTGTGCTGCCGCAGGGCGACGGCGAGGTTGGTGGCAATGGTGGTCTTGCCGACACCCCCCTTGCTGCCGAACATGGCGACGACGAGGCCCCGTTCCGAACGGGCGGGCCTGGGCACCGGGGCGGGATGCCTGCGCGCCAGCAGGCTCCGTATGCGGTAGACCAGCTCTTTGGGCTGGAAGGGCTTTGTCAGGTAATCGTCCGCGCCCGCCTCAAAGCCCGCAATCTTGTCGGCGATGTCGCCCCTGGCAGTGAGCATCAGGATTCCCATGTCGCTGGTGGCCGGGGTGTGGCGAAGCGTTCGGCAGAGGGCAAAGCCATCCATGCCGGGCAGCATCACGTCCACCAGCGCCAACTGATAGCCGTGCGTGGCGGCTAGCCGAAGGGCCTCCTCCGCCGTCGTGGCCCCCCCCACCTCGAAGCCCTCTCTGACGAGGATGCGGCTCAAGAGTTCAATCAGGTCCCGGTCGTCGTCTATCACCAGGATGCGCGCTGGCCTGTTCTCCATCCTGCTACTCCCCTCGACCTCGGCGCTGCCGCTATGGTGCGATTTCTCGAAGTCTCTGGTACGCGAGGTCCGCGATTCTCCTTGATGCCCTCATCTTAATGCTCAAAGGAGATGCTGCAAAGGAGACTACATACGCGGCTCCATCCTATTTGATTTCCGGCGAGGGCCGAGGCGGCCAACCGGCGAGTCAGGAGGCAAGTACTAAAGTCCCTGGCGTATTCAGCCCACAGCGCCATGCCATATTGTATTCAGGGCCAGTATACTGATGCCGAGTGTTGGAACAGCACTCACCACTTCTAGTGATAGAGGTGGGACACTCGTTGAGGCCACGAACGATAAAGGCAAACCCATCGAGAGGTGGGGACGCAAAGCCACGGGTCCACCGTTAAGCCGAGGACAGCCGGGTTGCCGACTCAAGAAACTGATGAGAGTCTGCAATTCGGCGCTTTTTCGTTGAAAAGGCACACGCCCGGCTCTGTGGCAGCCAGAGCCAACGTGATTCCCCGATTGCCGACCCTCTAGGATTCGGCTCTTTCGTGCGCTGGTCTCGTAAGTTTCAGGAGGACCTATGACCGCAGTAAGGATGTACATACCCCGCAGACTGGTGGCGCTGTTGCCAATCCTGGCACTGCTCATCAGCATGATGGGGTCTTCGGTCGCCATGGCTGCGCCTCCAGCGAACTGGGAGAAGATTGACCCCGGATTACGCGCATTAATGGAGAGCGACCCGCGTGGCTCGTTCGAGGTGATTGTCGAGGCTCAAGACCTCTCGGCAGTCGGACGGGGCAGCCAGCCAGGACAGTCGGCTGGACGTGCCCATCAGTTGATTCGGTTGGCGGGCGGGAAGCCCGGCAACACGCTAGGGCTGATTGGTGGCGCAAGCGGCGAGATGAAAGCCAACCACATCGCCAACCTCAGCCGCAACCCCTATGTGGCCTACATCAGTCACAACCGAAGCTTTGACGCAATGGACGTGCATGCCCAGCTTGGGCAGGTCTCTGCCCCGACCGGGCAGGCCGTCGCCAGCACCTACACCGAGGCAGTAGGGGCACCCCAGGTGTGGAACCTGGGTTATACCGGAAGGGGCGTTGGCGTAGCCATCCTGGACTCAGGCGTCGCCGCTTCCAACGACTTGCGACTGCCCACCAATCGGCTGGTCGCCTCGGTTGACTTCGTGGATAGCGCGCAGCCTGGCTTCACGGACCCAGGCGGGCACGGGACGCACGTCGCGGGTATCGTCGCCGGAAACGGCTACGACTCGGCGGGCGAACTGGCCGGAGCCTACAAGGGCGTCGCACCGGGCGCGAACATCATCTCGGTGCGCGTCATTGGCTCGGACGGCTCGGCCAAGCTCGACGCCATCATCAAGGGAATCGAGTGGTCGGTCGTCAATCGCCAGGCTTACAACATCCGCGTCATCAACCTGTCGCTGGGTGGAATTGCGAGCGGCCCGTACGTGAGCGACCCACTCTCCACCGCCGTCGAAATCGCCTGGCACGCGGGCATCGTGGTGGTGGCGGCGGCGGGTAACAACGGCCCGGGAACAGGCACCATCTCCACGCCGGGCCGTGACCCCTACGTCATTACGGTGGGCGCGGTGGACGATATGGGCACCGCCTCACTGACCGACGACCTCATGGGCAGCTTCTCCGGGCGCGGGCCGACGTATGACGGCCTCGAAAAGCCGGACGTCGTGGCCCCCGGACGCCGCATCGTCTCGTTGCGCTCGCCGGGCAGCACGCTCGACCAGCAACTGCCGGACCGCGTGACGCCGCTCGTGAGTTCCCCTTCGACCTACTTCCGGCTGACGGGTACCTCGATGTCCACTCCGGTGGTGAGTGGCATCATCGCCCTGATGCTGGAGCGGAACCCCGCGTTGACGCCCGATCAGGTGAAGTTCATCCTGACGAAGACGGCACAGGGCGTGCCATCCGTCATGACCGATGTGCGAAATACGATGGGCTACGGGAGCGCGAATGCCTACGCCGCCGTCACCAGCAACCATATTGATAAGGCGAACCGGGGGCGACGGCCCAGCAACAGCTTCGCCCGCACCGTCCGGCCCCTCATCGAAGGACAGCCGCTGGTGTGGAAGGACCCCTGGGCCAACAGCATCAACTGGGGCAGCATCAACTGGGGTTCCATCAACTGGGGCACCGCGACGTGGGACAACCTCGACTGGGACAGCATCAACTGGGGTTCCATCAACTGGGGTTCCATCAACTGGGGCACCATCACCCAGGAGACAACGTGGAACTCGACCCATCAGGATTCGGTTCCCTGGCAGTCGGCAGGGCTGGACTAAGCAAGCGACCCAGATAACTCACTGATAGAAAAGAAGACCCCTGCCTGGCAGCGCTGCCAGGCAGGGGTCTTCTCGCGTTTGGGGGTGGGGCGGGCAACGCCTGGATGGGCTAGCGCCGACGGTGGTCAATCATGGAAATCTCCGGGGCCTCGCTGTCGGGAGTGGCCTCTATCTGCTCTTTCAGGAGGTCGGGGCGGTTGGTGATGATGGCGTGGACGCCGAGCGCGAGAAGGCGGCGCATCTCGGCGGGGTCGTCTACCGTCCAGGCATTGATGGGAAGGCGGGGCAGCGGCAGGCGCACCTGTGAGTGGTGGGGGTGCAGGGCGTCGAGGCGCAGGAAGTGGCGCGCCTGTCCGTAGCGCAGCCAGACAGGGGTGTCGGGCGCGTAGAGGAGGCCGAGCGGAAAGCGCTCATAGCGGAGCCGCCAGAGAATAACGGGGTTGAAAGAGCTGACGATGACCCGCGCGCGTAGGTTGCGGTGCTGGATGAAGCTGATGATGGCCGCTTCGAGGCCGTCCGAGGGGAAGGTGTAGCGCTTCAGTTCGATGTTGACGTAGGCGTCGCCGGGTAGCGCGTCGAAAACCTCGTCCAGAGTGGGAATGCGCGTGCCGCGCCATGTCTCGTTGTAGGGAGCGAGGTCCAACTCCTTGAGGGCGGCGAGAGGCAACGCGGAGGCGGGGCCGCGCCCCTCGGTCCTCTCGTCGAGGTAGATGTCGTGGAAGACGAAGAGGCGGCCATCAGCGCTCAGTTGCACGTCCAGTTCAACGCCATCGGCCCCCTGGTCTATGGCGGCCTCGAAGGCGGGCAGGCTGTTGGGCGGCGCTATGGTGGACGCGCCCTGATGGGCAAGGTTCAAGGTCATGGTCGCGGCTCCAGAGTGGATTGCAGGACGCGCACGGCTCCGGCGGCGAGGAGCGCTTCCGTCACGGCGGCGGCCTGCTCCGGGCGGACGAGCGCAACATTGTTGCCGCCGCGCCCGCCACCACTGAGTTTCGCGCCCAGGGCACCCGCCGCGCGCGCGGCATCGGCCAGATGGTCATTTTCGGGCGCGCTGACACCCAGTTCTACCAGCCAACGGTGGTTCTCGTTCATCAGTTGGCCGAGGCGGGTGCCGTCGCCGTGCTGGAGGGCCGCGCGGGCCTGCCAGGCTATCTCCGCAATGTGGTCGAAGAGGGAGTCGTAGCGGGCGGGGTTCTCGGTCCAGCGCTGCCGCACGTCGCTGACGCTGTGGCGCGTGGGGCTGTAGACGCCCGTGTCGGCGACGAGCAGGGTGAGGGGCGCGCCGACTTTGAACATCTGAATCGGCTGGTCGCGCTGGAACCAGATAGGCTGCTCGTAGGCGACGACGGTGTTGTCAATGCCGCTCGGCGTGCCGTGATGAATCTTCTCGGTTTCGTAGACGATGGCCGAGAGGCGGTCGGGCGGTAGCTCATGGCCCAGCCAGCGCGCGAGTGCCTTCGCCATCGCCGCCGAGGTGGCCGCGCCACTGCCGAGGCCGCTGGCAATGGGTATCTCGCTGTGGAGGCTGAGGCGAACGTCCGGCTCGGCCTCTATGCCGAACTCGCGCAGGACGGTACGGCAGGTGTAGGCCAGAGGCTCTTCGGGGCGAGCGGCGTCGGCCATGTAGCGGCGGCCAATGTCCTCGGCGTGGATGACGACTCCCGCTTCGGGCCGTCCATTCTCCGCGACGACGGTGGCCTTCACCTGCATGATGGGCACGGCAATAGCAGGACGGTAGTACACCACCGCGTGTTCGCCGAAGAGAATCACCTTGCCGGGCGCGCTGGCTTCTACACGCTCGTGGGGCGGCGGTTCCTCCTGGCACTCTGGGGTTTCTCCGTCTGCTTCCATGCTGGTCTGCTCTCTCGCGGGTTCGGGGCGATTGTACCTGAGTCGCCCGCGATAAGAAATCTCCAAAAAGAAGAGGCGACTGGCTTCAGTCGCCTCTCGTGAGATGAGAAGGGTGGGCGGGCTACGCCTGTCGCGGGGCGAGGGTCAGTTGGAGGTCCAGTTGCTCGCTGCCGCGCAGGACGGTGACGGTTATCTGGTCGCCCACTTTATGTGAAAGGATGTGGATGACAAGCGGCTCGCGGTCATTGACAGGCTTGCCGTCCACCGCGACGATAACGTCACCCACCTGAAGCCCCGCCTGCTCGCTGGGGCTGCCGGGTATCACTTCGGTGACGTAGGCCCCCTCGCTGATGGAGACGCCGTATTCCTCGGCAAGCTGCGGGTTCAGCGCCCCCGCGAAGACGCCGATGACGGGCCACTGCACCGCGCCTGTCTCAATCAGTTGCTGGGTCACGCTCCTGGCGAGGCTGCTGGGGATGGCGAAGCCCAGTCCTTCGGCATTCGAGTAGCCCCCGCGAATGACCATCGTGTTGATGCCGATGACCTCGCCCTGGCGGTTGAGGAGCGGCCCGCCACTGTTGCCGTGATTGATGGCGGCGTCGGTCTGGAGCATACCGGGTATCTCTTCAAGTTGGCGGTTCACGCCGCTCAGGATGCCAAGCGTGACACTGTTCTGGAAGTCGCCCAGCGCGGAGCCAATGGCGATGACTTGGGAGCCGACGGGCACGGCGGACGAGTCGCCCCAGGTGGCGACGGCGGGCACCGGACCCTCGACCTTGAGCACGGCGAGGTCAAATTCGGGCGACGCGCCGACGAGGGTGGCGGGCACCCGCTCGCCGTCGTCATAGGTGACGGCGAACTGCCGCGCCCCCTCGATGACGTGGTTGTTGGTGACGATGTAGCCGTCCTC
>DASVVH010000032.1:0-16594 GCA_036386615.1 Ardenticatenaceae bacterium | reverse complement strand
GAAGGCGAAACCCCCGGCGACGACCCCCAGCAGGCAGCCTCAATCGTCAACCCCCTGGCCGAGGCAGGCGCGACGTGGTGGATAGAAGGCAAATGGTCCGCCTCCCGTGACGCCGAGGGCCTGCAAACCGTCCGGCAGCGCATCCTTCAAGGCCCGCCGCACCTCGATGGTTCTTCAGGGTAACAAAAAGCCGCACGAGCATCACCCGTGCGGCTTTTTCCTCAATACCTTCTATAGTTAAGGGACCGTCAGCCGTCGTTCATTCCGCATTCCGACTTCCGCATTCCGACTTTCCTAATCCCTCGCTACCTCTCCATTCATATCCTCGTCCCCGCCGCCGTAATCGTCGGGGTTAATCTCATGCCGCTTCATTGTATAGCGCAGAATGTCGCGGCTCACGTTCAACGCCTTCGCCGCCTGGCTCTGGTTGCCCCGTGCCTCCACCAGCGCCGCCTCCACCATGCTCTTCTCCAGCCGCGCCAGCTCCGCCTTCAAATCCCATAGGCGCGGCGGCTTCGGCGTTCGCGCGGGCTGCTCCTCCACGCTCGACGGCATCTGTGCCTGTAAGCTCGCGGGCAGGTGGCGCAGCCCAATCTGCGCCCCATCGGCCATAATCACCGCATGCTCCAACACGTTCCGCAACTCGCGCACGTTCCCCGGCCAGGAATAGCGTTGGAAGAGCGCCAGCACATCCGGCTCTATCCCCTCGACCTTCTTGCCCGTCGCCTCGTTGAACTCCTTGACGAAATGCACGATGAACCGCTCCAAATCGCGCATCCGCTCCCGCAGTGGCGGCACCCGAATGTCAATCACGTAGATGCGGTAGAAGAGGTCCGCCCGGAAGCGCTGCTCGTCCACGCAGGTCGGCAGGTGCGCGTTCGTCGCCGACAGCAGCCGGAAATCTACGGGAATCTCCGTGTTGCTTCCCACGCGGCGCACCTTCCGCTCCTGCAACACGCGCAGCAGCTTCCCCTGCGCCGACAGGCTCAACTGGTCAATCTCGTCGAGGAACAGCGTCCCGCCGTTCGCGCACTCGATGAGGCCCGCCCGCCGCTTCTTCGCGTCAGTGAACGCGCCCGCCTCCACCCCGAACAACTCTGCTTCCAGCAGGTCCGCCGGAATCGAGGCGCAGTTCAGCGCCACGAAATCGCCGCGCTTGGCGCGCGGGCTGCGCTCGTGAATCAGCCGCGCGATGACCTCCTTGCCGCTCCCACTCTCCCCGGAGATGAAGATGTTGGCGTGCGTCGGCGCGACGCGCTCCACCATCTTTATCACCTCCTGAAAGACCGGGCTGTCTCCGATGACGATAGAAGTCGGCGCGCCCTCCTGCAAAATCTGGCGCGTCACCGCGCGGCTGGCGAGCGCCTGCCCGACCTTCAGCCGCAACTCGTTGGTCCGCAACGGCTTCTGAATATAGTCGAAGGCGCGGAGCCGCATCGCCTGCACCGCGCTCGTCGCGTCCGCGTGGCCCGTGATGATGATAGTCGGAGGGGGGTCAACGAATGCCTTCTGCATCCGCTGCATAATCTCGATGCCGAAACCATCCGGCAACTTCAGGTCGAGGAGGATGAGGTCCGTCGGGTGCGCCTGTAGCTCGGCCCAGCCCTCGGCGATAGAGAACGCCCGGCGCGTCGTGTGGCCCATCTTCTCAAGCGCGCAGGCCAGAAGATAAGAAAGCGTTTGCTCGTCGTCAATAATCAGGATGTTGCCAACCACAAACTCGCTCCTGTCATGTGGAAGGGGGAGTTTTCATACTCCCTGATTGCTGGAACAGAATGACGCTTTCAATGAACCCGCGCACATAGTAACATAGAACTTGTACAAAGGAAATACCCAAAATGGTAAAAACGCAAATCTCTATCTCATCCAATCGCCTCACCCACACGCCTGACGTGCATAGACGAAAACAACCGTGAGCAGCAATCCCCCGCTACTCCCGGCCAACGTCAGCGATTATGCAAGTTGGTTGTTTTGGGCGAGTTCTATTATCTACCCTTCAATCCTGTACCGTGAATCCCTTAGTCTATCCGTAAAATGATCGAACGCTCTGCAATCGCCTGTATGGGTGTAGCATGCTGGGTGGATTCCCTGAAGGTCGCTTCGCAGATTCGCTCCGCTCAGAATGACAAGTAGAGGTGGCTCGCTTACTATCGTCTTCAACACCTGCGTGACAGAGCCACCAGATGATTTTACGGATAGACACTTATGCAAACCCGTCGAATACAGATGGCGGGTCAACTTCTCGTCGTCGTTCACCCAAAAGCCACTTCTTACAGGTCATTTTGCATTTTGCATTTTCAATTTTGAATTCCCTGCGGGTGGAACCTTCGCTGCCGACGCCGCAAATGTGTCGGCAAAATGCCCATGCTCTCGCGATGTAACGAGACTGCGCGCCGCGTCATCGGCCAACCTGCCCGTTGCAGGTGGCGGCGCAGCGTCTCGTCGCTCAACAACGCCGTCTCCTCGCCTGCCACCAGTTGAGCAATCAGCGCCTGCACGGGCGCGCTGCTATCGAAGAAGAAACTCAGTGGCACCACCCGCCTGTCCGGGAGCACCGCGTTCTTTCCATTCACCGCCCGCCCCACCGTAGAGGGGTGGACGCCCAGCGCGTTTGCTACCTCGTCCCGCGTCAGTGGGTGGAGCAGGCTGGCATCCCCCGCGTTCGGCGCGGTGAAAAACTCGTGCTGGAACTCCGCGATGCACTCGCAGACCTGCTGCAACGTGTGCCACCGCTGCCGCAGCGCCGAGGCTACCCGCTTCACCTCGCCCGCCCACGTCACCATCTTCTCCTGCGTGCCCGGCTTGTACTCAGCCTCGCGGCGCAGCAGCCCCAGATTCTTCCGGTTGATACCGATGGAGTAGCGCCGCGCCTCCAAGACCTCCGCCTGGACCGTCGCGCGTGGCCCCCGCCCGATAACCGTAAAGCAGGCGTCCGGCTGGAGCATCACCGTCTCGGTGTCTCGCCCCTGGAACCCGTAGGCGGGGTACAGGTAGAACGTCCCAAGAATCATCCTGAACGCCTCGTCCACCTCTGCCAGTGGTAGGGACAGCCCGCGCGCCGCCTGCCTCAGTTCCCCCTCAACCATCGCCTCCCACTGTTCCGAGAGGAGGCGGCACGCCGCCTCGCCCCAGGGCATACTCTCGCCCAGCACCTTGGCCTGGGCCAACAGGCACTCCTTCGGCCCGCGCGCGCCCACGCCCACAGGCTCCAACTGCATCAGCCTCTGGCGCACCTCCTCGACCTCGGCCACTGAAACTTCCAGCCCCGCCGCGTGCTCGGCCACCTCGCCTGACAGATAGCCGTGCTCGTCCAGGTCCGAAATCAGGTGGCACGCGATGAGAAGCTGCTCCTTGTCGAAGCCACCCTCCATGCACTGTAGCCACAGGGTCTCGTTCAGTGTCTTTGCCTCGCTTACCCCTTCCAGCCAACTGCTGCGCTCCTCGTCGTCTGCCGACGCAAACGAGGTCGGCCAGAGGGAAGGCCCCTCCTCAGCCGACCGGCACTGCTGGCAACTGTTGCTCCTCCCGGCAAGTTCCTGCCCGCAGCGGGGGCAGGTGTGGTGCTCCATCACCTCCATGAGCGGGTTCGCGTACCCCATGTCGCGCAGGTGCGCGCTGAGTTCGTGCGAGGGGAGGCGCAGCAACTCGTATCGCATGATAAGCTGCGACGAGATGCGCGATGACGGAGCAGTACGAGCACGGGCAACAAGATGCGGCATCTATAACCCTTTCCTGCTTTCAGCCTTCATTTAAAGTGTATGGTAGTTTTGATAAAGAGGCTAGTGACATAATGCGATGCGAGCGGCTGGGACGAACGCTGATGAACTCCCCGTTACGCCTGAATACTCCTCGGCAACGGCGGTGCCGGAGGAGCCGGAGGGTCAGGATACGGCTCAGGACCACGCCTGTAATATCGCTTTGATGGTAGCGCAGAACGCATTGCAGCACTCCTCGATTCCAGAACCAGTACAAGCCGCACGCTGACCAACAACGTACCGAAGCTGTCACGTTTGATACGGTTGCAAGTTCATTTCCAATTCGCACCAACTGGCCTCCAGGGTCGAAAATTGCCTCTCGGTTGACGAAGGATGAAAGACGGAGGACGGAGGACGAAGGACGAAGCTAATGAGGGCAGGCTAGCTGTACGGATACACAAGGTTGGCATACAGATCCAGCCAATTGGTGAAGGAGGCAAACGTGTTAACGCCTCAAGGATGAACCTTGCTGGGTGGATCCCCTTAAGGTCGCTTCGCAGATTCACTTCGTTCAGGATGACAAGTAAGTAGCTAGAGCTTACTTGATGTACGCCTGGGCAAACACCAATGTATGTGAACCTCATGAAACAGTACAGCTAGCGAGTAGGCGGGGCAAAGCAGGAGTTAAGGGGCAGGGGCAGGGGCGGGGATGGGCGCGGAGGGTACATTATGTGAAGCGAAGCCAACAAATGCCAACATTGGAGGGCGATAGATGTTGGCATTACTTGACATAAAGTTGTAAGCGTGAGGGGTCTTTCAACGGTCTGCAACTATGGAACAGGGCGAGCACCATGCCCGCCCCGTCTCGTTCCGCCTGCCCACCGTCCACCGTCCTTCGTCCCTACGCTGCCGCAGTCGTATCTTCCCAGAAAGCGCGCGTCGAGGTGCCGCGCCTCAGCCGCCGCTCTTCCAGCGCCTCCAGAAAATCTTCATACGGAATCTCCAGCTGTTCCAGCACGTACTGGCAGCCCGACGACATCAGCCATTCACGCGCATCCTGTTGGAGATCGCACGCCCCGTCCTGCTGGAAGTCGGCCACCGCCTGGAGCACCGTCGCCGCCAGCAGCGCCTCCGGCCCACTGCCACGAATTTCCAGGCCCACCGTGCGAGGGCGTCGTTTGCGGGTTATACTCGGAATCATCATCTCCTCCTGTCGGAATCGTCGCGTTTGTGTTTAGTCGTTACTTGGACGATAATGCTAAAGGTTTACCAAATAAGGGGGCATAAATGATGCGAGTTTTGGTACTCTCCGTCGCACCGCTTCTTGCCGCGTTCTGCGCGTTCGGAATGCAACCCCCGTTCAGGCGGCGGCAGAAGTGGGAACGGACGCTTGCCACCGAATGGATTGCCGGGGTCCGCGTACCCGCCCTGGCCGTCCTGCCGACCACAGGCGCGATAGTCGAGGCCAATGACGAGGCTCGCCGCCTCTTCCTGGGCCGACCCCTTCTGGAGATAGACCTCTTCGCGCTCCTCCCCGCATACCACGCGCCCATTCTGGACGGCCTCTCGCAGGCGCAGCAGGCGGGCGCGGCTACCATTCCGGTCCACCTGAACGGCTCCGGCCCCATGAGCCTCGTCCTCAGCACGCCCGCGCCGAACCATCCTCTGCTCGTGGCGATGCTTTTGCCCGCCGCCCAGCATCCCGTCGAAGTCACGGCTCCTCCGGCGCGTGATGCCACCTTCTCCCCCTTCACCCTGCCCGCTCACTGGACGAGCCTCCCAATCGAAAAACAGATTTCGCTCTACCTGCAAGAGACGGTTGACCAGTGGCCTCTCGCAGGGGCCGCCGTCTTCCGGCGGCGCGGCATGGAATTGGCCCGTCTCGTCACCACCATAGACAACCTTCCGTGGGACTCGCTGGACCTGCCCGCTATCGCCCTCGGCAGCCTCTTTCACGGCGGCGATGTGATTGGGGGTCAGCTTGGCCCGCACTCGCTCCTGCTGCATCCGCTCTATCTCCCCTCTGAACGGCAGCCCTGGGGTGCCATCGCCCTCGCCCCCAGGAAGGGCATCGAGAAGAGCGAAGAGTTGATTGCCGCCGCCGCCACCGTTGCCACCGTCGTCAGCCTTCTCCTGGCGCAGACCCGCTCGCAGAGCGGCCAGGAGGCGAAGAATCGTAAAATCAGGCAACTTGTCGCCCTGCGGGACCATCTCCTCTCCCGCATCCGGCGCGGCGTCCTGCTGCTGGACGAGGCGGGCCGCATCGAGTCCATCAACGCCACCGCCAGCACCATGCTCGGCTGGCCCATCGAGGACGTGGCGGGCCGTCCCATCGCGCCCCTGCTGGACGAGCTTGGCCCGCTCGGCGAGAAGATTGCCGCCGCCCTCAGCGCGCCGCCCACCGAGCGGCAGACCGCCTCGGCGCGGCTGCGTCCGCCCGGCAAGCGGGGCCGCGACGTGAGCTTCACGGTTGAGCGCGTCACCGACTCCACCGCCGAGGCGCTCATCTACCTCGACGACCACGAGGGCCTCGTAGACGTGACGGAGACGCAGCACCACCTGGACCGCCTCGCCGTGCTCGGCAAGATGTCCGCGATGATCGCCCACGACCTGCGGAATCCCCTCTCCTCCATCCTCCTGGGTATCGAGACGCTGGCCGAAGAGTTCGGCGAGGAAAGCCCCCACTCGGAGCATATCCAACTGCTGCTCGGCGAGGGCGAGCGCGTCCACCGCATCATCGAGGACATCCTTTCCATCAGCCGCCAGCCCAGCCTCACCATCAGCCTCTGCTCCCTGCGCGCCCTAATGGATCAGGTACACGACACCCTCCACCGCCAGACCCGCGAGAAGGAGATTCGCGTTCGCCGCTACTACGACCCCTCGGTCCCCCTCATCGAGGGCGACTCCGTGCGCCTGGGGCAGATGCTCAACAACCTCCTCAGCAACGCCATTGACGCCGTGCCGCACGGCGGGCAAATCGAGATTGCCCTGCGCCCCCTCGCGCTCGATCAGGTGATTGCGCGCGGCCTCAACCCCGACCAGGAGGGCCGCTTCCAGGGTGGCGTCGAAATCCTCATTCGGGACAACGGCCCCGGCATCTCCGAGAGCAACCGCGACCAGATTTTCGAGCCGCTATTCACTACCAAGGGCAACGGCACGGGCCTGGGGCTGCCCATCGTGCGAACCATCGTCGAGCAGCATCGCGGCATGCTCTTTCTGGATAGCGAGGTCGGCAAGGGCACGACCTTCCAGATTTTCCTGCCACAGCTTGCCATCAGCGCGCGGTAGCAGGGGCTTCCCCTCTATTTGGCTGTTAAGTTGCGGACTGATGACCGACGACTGACGACCGACGACCGCTACGACCGCTACGACCGACGACCGACGACCGACGACGGCTAACGGCTAACGGCAACGGCTAACGGCTAACGGCAACGGTGAGCTAGCTCCCGGTGATTGAGATGGGCGTGTCGCGCAGGGCAAGCTCTATCGCGTCGTCGAACCACTGCGCGTGGTTTAGCGTGTTCGCCGGGACGCGGCGCTTCCAGGCGTCCGCCGAGGGGCCGCACTTGGCGGCGCGCCCATGAACCGTCGGCGGGGTCGCGGTGTCCATCTCCATCACGGCGATGCCCGTGAAGTAGTGGTGCAGGATGTCGTCGAAGCTGGCCCCCTGCTGCGCCATGCGAATCGCGCCCTGGCGGCACATCCCCACGCCGTGCCCGTGCTGGCTCCCACCCGACGCCACGCAGGGCACCGGGCGGCAGTACGGGAGGGCTGTGTGCCACACCTCCTCGGCGTCGCGGGTCCGCCCGTTGCAGCGCTGGAAGGTGGAGGCGCTGATGAGTTGGCCGTCGTAGGTTGCTATGACGCTCGCCGTCTGGCGGATGGCCTGATCGGTGTTCTCGTAGTGATACGGGTGCCACAGCTTGCAGTGGTCGGTGGTGCAGAGGTCCGCCCCCTCACTGGCGTGGCGTGGCGCTCTTGCGGACCGAGCGACGAAGCAGCGAAGCGCTATCGCCTGCGCCATGAGCGCTTCGAGCGGCGCGATGGGCGACATCTCGTTGGGCAGCAGGCCGCGCACGTACTCCTCGACGGGGAACTCTCGAACCTCGCCGTCCTCCATCTTCACGCGGACGGTGGCGGGCAGCGTGGCGGTGATAACGTGGGCCACTTTGCTCTTCGCCGCCTTCCGAAGCGCGGCGATGCAGCCGTGCCGGAGTGGGGTTCCGTCCGCCGAGAACCACGCCTCGGCGTGCGTCGGGCTGTGCCGCTCGTCAACCAGCAGCCAGAAGGTCGCGCCCAGAGCAGGCGATGGCTCCGTTGCAAGTGCCTCACGGACAGCCTGCACCTCCGCCCGGTGCGCTGTCTCTTTGCCTGCTGTGTCAGGTGAGAGGCGCGTCGCCAGCGCGTACACGTCAACGGGGCGGCCAAGTTGCTGCCGCGCGATTTGCCCGGCCCACTCCCAGGCGCGGAAGCCAATCTGGTCTTCCTGGCCGCGCCGCCGCGACCGCAGGGAGGCTCCCCAGCGCGTGGGGCCACCTTTGCCCCAGGTAGCGGGCCGCCCCGCGAGGTTGTTAACGCAGGCCACACCCATACGAGAAAGCCAGGACGGGTTGATGGCACGGAGTTCGGCCAGCGCCTCCTCCAGAAAGGTCGTATCCCAGTAGTCGCCGCCGGGCGCGAGCGGCGGGAAGAGGGGAACGACGCCCTCGAATTCCGCCAGCACCGCGAGATAGGGGACCAGCCAGCGCGCGTAGCGCTGCGGCAGCCCGCGCGGCTCCCACTGGTTCCAGCGCGCGGCGAGGTTCGGCTGGTCATCGAAAGTGACCACGCGCACGCCGCCCTCTACCCAACTCTCGACGGCCTGCCGCACCTGCTCCGGCGTGGCAGATGGTTCTGGGACGAGATGCAGCAGCGGCTCTATGCCCGCTTCCCGCAGCAGGGCACCGATGGCGGCTGCCTCCGGCACGGGCTGAAGCGAGGCGCGAAGGACCAGCCAGCCTGCTCCCATCGCCGCCAGATGCGGCACGAACCTCTCGAACAGGTCGAGTTGGAAGTGCTCGTCATCCGGGAACCAGTGGAAGCCGTAGCGACCCGTTGCTGGTGGCACATCAGCCTCCCATCAGGACGTAGGCGATGCCCGCCAGCCAGCCGAGGAACGCCACGCCGAACCCGGCAGCTACCCACTGGCGTTCCAGCGCCAGTGTGGACAGCGAGAGCGCCAGTATCTGCCAGAAACGATGCTTTAGTCTCATGGGTTCTCCCCCTTAACCGTTGATATATCTATAGATGTTGCGCTATAGGGAGTGACGACCGACGACGGACGACGGACGACCGACGACCGACGACCGACGACCGCCAACGGCTTACGGCACTAGCGCGAGGCGACGACGCGCAGCAGTTCGCCCTCTTCGTTAATCGTGGCCCGCAGGGAACGGCGGAGCGTCTTGCCGTCGGGAAGTGTGTTGCTCAGGTCGAAGGTCAGGGTATAGGTGCCCTGCTTCCCCGCGGTCACACGCGGAGTCACGCGGCGAACGTCCGGGTGGTCGCGGGCCAGGGCGCGCCGCGCGCGAGCGAGGGCACGCGCGGGCGGTTGGGTCGTCTTGGCGGTGTCGTTCATGCGGAGGCTCGCTTGTTGCGGCGGCGCAGGAAGGCCGGGATGGAAAGGTCGTCCATCGGATAAGGGTCGTCCGACGATTCGGTGTAGCGGCTGGGTACGCCCGCCCAAGGGCCTGCTACGATGCGCTCGTCAGCGGCGTCGCGCTGGTGAGCAATGGGGGCCGGGGGAACTTCGGGAGCGGGCGTCACCTCGGCGACGATTGGCTCCGGCTCGGCCTCGCGCGCGACTGGTTCGCGGTAGCGAGGGAGATTGTTCGAGAAGACGGACTCTCGCTTCGGCGCGGGCGCGGAGGCCATAGCGCGCGGCGCGGCGCTGGGAAAGACCGATTCCAGCGTGGCGGGCTGCTTCTTCGGTGCCGGGCGCGTGGCGCGGGTGGGCCTTACCTCTTCCAAACCAACGGCCATGAGGGTGACTTCCACGCGGTCTTCCAGCGAGGGGTCCTCGCAGGTGCCGAAGAAGATGGGCGCGTCCGTCGCGGCGAGTTGGGCGATAGGCTCCATCGCCATCTGCACATCGTAAAGGGTCATCTCCTCGCCGCCCCGGAAGTTGACGATGACGCTGTGCGCGCCCTGGATGCTCTCGCGGCCCAGAAGCGGGCTGGTGAGGGCGCGGCGCATCGCCTCCTGCGCGGCGCTCTCGCCCCTGCCGTAGCCAATCGAGAAGTGGCCGAGGCCACCGTCGCGCAGGACGTTCTTCACGTCGGCAAAGTCGAGGTTGATGGTACCGGGGTTGTTGATGATGCCCGTGATGCCCTCCACCGCCTGCCGCAGGCACTCGTCGGCCACGCGGAAGGCGAGGTCCATGCGGGCATGTTGCGGGTCGAGCATGGAGAGGAGTTGGTCGTTGTAGACGACGACGAGGGTATCTACTTCCGGGCGCAGGTTGGCGATAGCCGCTTCGGCGTTCGCGCGGCGGCGTGGACCCTCAAAGGTGAATGGCATCGTGACGACGCCGACGACGATGGTGCCCGCGTTGCGAGCGATGCGCGCCACTGCGGGGGCCGCGCCACTGCCCGTGCCGCCGCCCATTCCCGCCGTGATGAAGAGCAGTTCGGTGTTGTGGCAGGCATCCTCGATGGCGGCGCGGCTCTCGTAGACGGCGCGAGCACCGACCTCCGGGTTCGCGCCCGCGCCCAGGCCGCGCGTCACGCGGGGGCCGAGGTGAATCAGGTTGCGGCTGTCGCTGCGCTGAAGTGCCTGCACGTCAGTGTTGGCGGCGATGAAATCCACGCCTGCCACGCCGACCTGAACCATGCGGTCTACGGCGTTGGAACCGCCGCCGCCGAGGCCAATCACGCGAATGGTGTGAAAAAGATGTAACGTGTCCATATCCGATTGCTCCTTTGTGGTTTACGGTTTGTCGCGGCACTTCCCGTCAAACTACGCGCCCAGCCAGCTTCAGGGGGAGGCTGTTTGCGAGTTGAACATCATGCTTATCCAGATGCGCCAGCTTGCCTCTTCTCGAACGATGAGTTGGCGTGGTTCCCATCGGCTCTCTCCGGTAGTGCTCTGCACGATGGCTTCCAGTTGGTACTCTCCGGCGGGGAGCGTCCCCTTGAAGGTCGAGTCGGGGAGCACGTTGCGGTCGCTGTTGCGGAGGAGCACGGTGGCCCCTGCCGGAATGCCTGGGTCAATTCGCCAGCTTAACGTCCGTTCCGTTCCGAATCGCACCGTCAGGGTCGCCGCCTCGCTCGTCGTCTCGCTCCCTCGGTTCACGACCATCACCTGAACCGCGAAGGGCACTCCTGGTTGTGGTTGCGCCGGAAGGATTTCCAGACTCTCAATCACCAGTGGGTACTGAATGAGACCCCTCGTTACAACGCTGCTCTCCGTAGCGTTGCCCGCGCGGTCAGTCGCCCGCCACTGGAGGGCCGCCGCGCTCTCGAAGCGAACCACGCTGTCGAAGCGTCGCGTGGGGAATGGCCCCTCGATAGCTGCCCACTCGCTCCAGGTGCCGGAACCATCCTGACGGCGGAGCATCGCCTGAGCGATGCCGCTCGTCTCGTCGCCTAAGGTGGCGGTGATGGCCTCCGTCGTGACGATAGACGGAGTTGTGATGGAGGGCACGCGGTTGTCCACGCGCAGCGGCATCTCGCTCTGCGAGGAGAGCGCACCCTGTCGGGCAACGGCGACGAGCGTGTGCTCCCCATCCGTCAGAGACGTGGTATCTACGGAGTACTGGAAGGCGGCAGTGCCTGCCTGAACCTCTTTCCCGTCGAGCAGCAGCGTGTATTGCGTCGGCGCGGTGTCCTGCGGCGCTACCGCCACTGTGACGGTGCCACGTACCCACTCACCAGCAGGCGCAAGTTGAATTCCAGGTGGATAGGGCGGGACGATTCCGGCCAATCTTTGGGCCACCAATCGGCGCAGTTGCGGAAGTTCGTTGACGAGTTGCTGGCCGGGGCAGGTGGTTTGTCGGCCCGTGTGGCGGTGCCCCATGATGGTCGCGTAAGGACGGTTGTAGAAAGTCGTGCTGCCTTCGGGGTTAATCCGATAGCGCCTGCTCAGCCAGGCCGTGAGCGAGACGAGGCTGTTGCGTGCGGCAGGCGAGATGGGAGCACTGTCGTGGGTGCCGATGAGGGCGATACCGACGGTGCCGTTGTTGTAGTCGTAGGCGTGTGCGCCTATGGATTCGGGGCCACCCACGCGCCCCGCGTAGATGCGGCCCTGGTGGTCAATCAGATAGTGGTAGCCGATGTCGCCCCAGCCACGCGTGACGCGGTGGTACACGTCAATGGCGCGCACGACGGCGGCAGGGTTGTTGCTGCCCGTGCTGGTGGCGGTGTGGTGGACGACGATGGCGCGGGGTCGATTGGGTTCAGGTTCCCAAGGGACAGTAGCGGGGCCACCCCATTCCGCGCGGGAGATGACGACGGGTCCACCGTCCGGCAGAGGAGCCGCGAGGACCGAGAGTTCTTCCGCGTCCGGCCCCGGCTCGACAGTGACGGTGCCGATGGCGACGCGCTGTACAGTCTGCCCTGGCGGTAGAAGCATTCTCCACTGGAGGGCGTTAGCATCGGGGAGCAGGAGGGGCGTGGAAATTTGCCCATCGAGCGGTGGCATCTCGTGGTCCTCATGAAATTGCACCCAATCGCTCCACGTCTCGCCCACCCGCCAACGCAGGGCCAGTTGCATGGTCTCCTCTTCGGAGCTAGTCGCCCATTCGGCCACAACCGCCTGCACAGGCGTCTGCGCCTCCAGCACGGGGGAGAGATAGGTGCCCGCGCCATCGGGGCCGGGACCGTTGCCCGTCGCGACGAAACCCTGGCCGTTGAGCCAGACTAAGCCTTCAAGCGTCCCACCATGCACCGCTGCCTCGTTGTCGAAGCGCCACGCCTCGCTGTAATGCGCGACCTCTAAATCTTTTGGAGCCACCTGGGCGGTAATCGGGTTGATGCCCATGAAGTGATAGGCAGTAGCGACGCCCAGCCAACTCATTCCCAGGCCGAGCGCCAGCAGAAAGGCGAAGCGTGCAATCAACCCGATGATTTTCTTCGTTGTCTTCAGAACCATCTCTCTGCTGCCTTTGGAGCGTGCTTCGCCTCACCTTTGGCCCATCTGTGAGGCGGAATAGCTCCCCTGTTTCTTCAATAGGGACAACGACGGCTAGGTGCGATGGAGCGCTGCCCCGGACTGGTACGTGGAGGACAGCGCGGGATGGAAGATATGCATGGCTCGTCTACGTCGTCATCGTTCCTGGAGGAGATGCAAGTGGACTTCCAGATGGGGAAAGCTGGTGGGATTTGCGGCAGGAAAGGCGGCGGGGAACTTGCTTATCTGGCTGCGCTGGGCGAGATAGTGATATACTCTTCCATAGGGTTTGTGCAATGTGAGGACGGGGTGATGACCATCATCGAGATTGTTGAAGAGCAGAGCCAGGACCAGACGCGCTCTTACAGAGCCATGGGCGGAGACCAGCAGGCGACAGGGGCTACGCCGGGCCAGGCGCTGGATACGTTGGACCGAATGCTCACCGTGCAGGGCGACACTGGTGGGGGCGAGATGCTCGTGATTGTGCAGCGTTTCCGTCCCGATTCCTTCTTCACATCACAGCAACAGGCGAGATTGCAGGAACTGGTACAGCGCTTCCACGACGCGGGGGATGACCGCCACGCCCTCTCTCCAGAGGAGCAGCAGGAGTTGGAGCAACTGGTGGATGCAGAGTGGCAGGCGGCCATACAACGCGGCTCCGCCCTTCTCTCGCAGACCCCTGATTCCACCCTGTAATACCCCTGTTTTGATGAGCGCGAACCCGAATTACCCGTTCGTCGCAAAGCGTGCAGAGCATCGCTGTGAGTACTGCCGCGCCCCTGAAGTCATCTTCAACGTTCCTTTCGAGGTGGATCACATTATCCCGACCAGCAGGGGCGGCGGGGACGAACCGCAAAATTGGGCGCTGGCCTGCCGCGCCTGCAACCTGCGGAAATCCAATGCTCTTGATGCCATAGATCCGCTTACCCAGAAGCGAACGCCTCTATTCAATCCGCGTACCGAGATGTGGGATGAACACTTCGAGATTGATGAAGAGGCACCTTCCTTCCTGAAAGCCAGAACCGCTATCGGACGGGCAACGATTGACCAGCTCAAGATGAATGCGCCTTTGCAGCGGGCAGCGCGGCAGCAGTGGATCAAACTCAATCTCTTTCCTTAAGGTAAGCACCCACCCATGACCATTGTCGAGGCCGTCGTTCTCTTTCTCGCTGCCGCGGGCGGCGGGGCGTTGAATTCCGTCGCGGGGGGCGGCAGCTTTTTGACCTTCCCGACGCTGCTGTTCACGGGCGTGCCGCCGATTCTAGCGAACGCGACGAGCACGGTGGCGCTCTGGCCCGGCTCGATTGCGAGCGCGAGCGCCTACCGCCGCGAGATTCAGGCGGAGGGGCGGCAGCGGTTAATCTGGCTGAGTATCATCAGTCTGATAGGAGGTTATGCGGGGGCGCGGCTGCTGCTCAACACGCCGGAGGATGCTTTCGAGGCGCTGGTGCCCTGGCTGCTGCTGGTGGCGACGGCGGTCTTCGCGTTTGGGGGGCCGCTGGTGGCGAAGCTGCGCGAGCGGCGCGGCGGGCCAGCAGTGGATTCGGGTGCCAGCCTCAGTGTTGTGGGGATGCTCATTCAACTGGTGATTGCGACGTATGGGGGCTTCTTCGGCGGGGGCATCGGGATTCTGATGCTGGCGGGGCTTGCCATCACGGGGATGGCGAACATGCACGCGATGAACGGGGTGAAGAACTGGCTGGCGACGTGCATCAACGGCATCGCGGTTGTCACCTTCGTGATAGCGGGGGCGGTGCTGTGGCCGCAGGCGCTTGTGATGCTGTTCGGGGCCATCGCGGGCGGTTATGGGGGGGCATCGGCGGCGCGGCGGCTGGACCCGAAGCTCATCCGGCGGTTCGTCATTCTGGTGGGAACGGTGCTGACCATCTACTTCTTCGTGCGGGAGTACGTGCTGGCGGGCTAGGAATCAGCAAGAGATGAAGAGGCGCGATTTTTCCGCGCCTCTTTTGGTTAAGTCTCTATCCGTAAAATGCTGGAAGCTCTTGCAATCGCTGGTGAGGGTGGAGCATGCTGGGTGGATGCTTCACCCCGTTCAGCATGACAAGGGGAGGTGGTTCGCTTGCTGTCGCCTCCAACACCTGCGTGACAGAGCCACTACATGATTTTACGGATAGACACTTAGAGGGCGAGGGTGGCTTCAAGGCGCTGGATGAGCTGGATGATGGGGCGCTGGGTGAAGCCGCAGTGATGGACGAAGTAGAGGTCGTGGATGGCCTCGCGGAGTTGGTTGCGGCTGGTCTGTTGGAGGGCGGTGTCGTAGAGGGCGTTGGCGCGCTCGGTGTGCCCGGCGACGAGATAGTAGAGGGCGAGGTTGAAGGTGCGCCAGACGCGCGACTCGCCGTTGTTGGTCTGGCGCAGGCGGTGCTCGGCCTCGCTGACGGCGCGGGCGAGAAGGTCGCGGGCGGCGGCCTCCTGGCCGCTGCATAGCTCGATAAAGCCACTGAGGAAAAACCCCCAGTCGTCCTCGCTGAGAGTGCGGTAGTGCTTCGCCACGCGGCGCGCCCTGGAATAGTCACCCTGGCGGCAGAGGAGGCGGGCGTAGGTGGCGACGGCCTCGGTGTGGGCGGGGTTGAGGTCTACGACGCGGGCGAGGCAGCGCCGCGCCTCCTCATAGCGGCCCCGCTTTTCGAGGAGACCGCCGCGCAGCCACCAGAAGTGCGCCTCGTCGGGTTGCAGGCCGATGGCGCGCGCGAGAAGGTCGTCGGCCTCGCTCTCCTGGCCGAGGTCGGCGAGGACCATCGCCTTGGAGGCGAACATGCGGCTCTTCTCGTTGGAGATTTCGAGGGCCTGATCAAAGCAGGCGAGGGCATCCTCGAAGCGGCCCACCTTGCGGAGCATCTCGGCCTTCGCGCCGAGGAGTTCGAGGTGGCGCTGGCGGAGTTGGAGGGCCTGCTCGATGGTCTCAAGGGCGGCCTCCAACTCGCCGAGGGAGCGCAGGGCCTCGCCCTTGCTGGCGAGCACCCAGGCGGAGTGGGCGTTGGCGGTGAGGGCGTCGTCGTAGCGGTAGAGGCTTTCTTCGTGGTGCTGGTTCTGGCGAAGCTCCTCGGCTTCCTGGGCGAAGGTGATGGCGCGGCTGGAGTTGAGGGCAATGGAACGGTCCAGCAGGGAGATGGCCTGGTGAAGCTCGCCCATCGAGCGCAGAATCTCGCCCTTGACGGCGAGGGCGAAGACGGAATCCGGGTTGAGGCTGAGGGCTTTGTCGAGATAGAAGAGGGCCTCGGTGGAGTGGCCGATGTCCCGATAGACCTCGGAGAGGCGGCCCATGACCCAGTCGTCGTGCGGGTCGAGTTCGAGGGCGCGCTGGAAGGCGGCGACGGCCTCCTGCGAGCGGCGGGCCTGCCTCAGAATCTCGCCTTTGAGCACCCAGGCGGTGAAGTTGTCCTCGTGGCTGGCGAGGACTTCTTCGACGTAGTGGAGCGCTTCGGTATGCCGCCCAATCTGCATGAGGGATTCGGCGTGCAGGAGCAGGTGCGCTTCGGGGGAGGCGTCCGGTAAGGGGTCGAGCGCGTGGGCAATCATGGACGAAGGTTCCTCGCCGGGGTCAGGCTGTTGATGAAGCGGGAGGCCGCAAGCCAGTTTCCACATGTTGGTGTCTGTGGGCTGTAGTTTCCTGTATGTTGTGTGGCTCTGTCAAGAAGGAGGACGGTGGACGAAGGACGGTGGACGGTGACGGCACGGGAAAGATAGTTACATGGGCGCGTGGGTGGTGGCGTTCGGAGCGGGTTTGCGAG
>DASVVH010000031.1:0-5682 GCA_036386615.1 Ardenticatenaceae bacterium | reverse complement strand
CGCCCTGCTGGCCGGCGGCCACGTGCTGGTGGAGGACTCCCCGGGCACGGGCAAGACGACGATGGCCCGCGCCCTCGCCGCCAGCCTCGCCGCTACCTTCCGCCGCATCCAGTTCACGCCGGACCTCCTGCCCTCAGACGTGACGGGCCTCTACATCTACAACCAGCGCGAGCAGGAGTTCCAGTTCCGCGCCGGGCCAATTTTCGCCAACGTGGTCCTCGCCGACGAGATTAACCGCGCCACGCCGCGCACGCAGAGCGCCCTCCTCGAAGCGATGCAGGAGCGGCAGGTCACGGTGGAGGGCGAGACGAAACCACTCGCGCGCCCCTTCATGGTACTCGCCACGCAGAACCCTATCGAGCTAGAGGGCACCTTCCCCCTGCCGGAGGCGCAGCTAGACCGCTTCCTGATGCGCCTCTCCATCGGCTACCCCACCGCCGAGGAGGAGGAACAGATGCTCCTCCGCTTCGAGCGCGCCGAACCGCTGGCCGAGCTACAGCCCGTCACGCCCATCGCGGACTTGATTCCTCTGCGAGAGGTGGTCCGCGCCGTCCGCGTGGAGGAGAGCGTGCGCCGCTATGTCGTGGCGATTGCCCGCGCCACCCGCGCGCACGAGTCGCTGGAGGTAGGGGCCAGCCCGCGCGCCACCCTCGCCCTCTATGGCGCGGCGCAGGCTCTCGCCGCGCTGCGGGGCCGCGACTTCGTCATCCCCGACGACGTGAAGTACCTGACGCCCTTCGTCCTCACCCACCGCGTCCTCATCTCCCCACAGACGCGCCTGCGGGGCCGCACCCCCGAAGCCGTCATTGCAGAGGTCGTGGACAGCGTGCCCGTCCCCGTCGAACAAATCTAAAACTCTCAAGCGATGCAAACAACCATGCAGCTTCCCGCCTACTGGCTCCCTCGTCCGCCCTTCACACTTGACCAGCCCACATGCGCGGCCTTTGACGCGCTTCTGGAACGGGCGATAGCCTCCGGCCCCGCCACACCAATAGAGTACACACTGGACGTGCCCAGGTGGCAGTTCCTGTGCTATATAGCTGAGGAGCGTGGGATTGCTCTTCACGGTTCCGGCAACCCTACCATTCCCCGGTTTGAGCCGAACCAACCAGGGGACGTGAATGAATTTGGAGCACAGCTTGCTGTCTACGCGGCGGCGGATGGAATCTGGCCCATGTATTTCGCCATCGTGGACCGTGAACGCTATCCAACCTCTCTCGTCAATGGCTGCATTCGCGTCGCCACGCTCGATGGCCCCTTGAGCGAACCGTACTACCTTTTCTCCGTCGGGCGGCACATCCTGGCGCATCGCCCCTGGCGGCATGGCACCGTCTATCTGCTCCCCAAAGAGAGTTTCGTGGCCGAGCCGCCCTTTGCGGTGGGCGACGTTGCGATTCACACCGCGCAACTCGCCAGCCCCATCCCCGTGACCCCGCTTGCGAAGCTCGCCGTCGCGCCTGAAGATTTCCCCTTCCTGGCCGAGATGCGTGCTCACGACGATGAGCGGCTGGCTATCTACGGGGAAGCCATCCGCAGTGCCGCTCCCTGGCCGGACGAGGAGGAAAATTGAGCGACACTTCCACCCCCGATGCTCTCGCTAGAGCTATCCACTCCTACCGTATCAATCAGAAGCAGTGGACTTTTCTCGGCTACAGTGAGGAGATTGCCGTCGCGGTCCTCGTGGACTTCTTCAGCATGGAGCGTGTCCGCAACCCCTCGCAGAAGCCGCTCAACGTCCTCTCGATGGTCGGCAAGAGCCGCGTCAAGGCCATCGCCGACGCCATCAAGCAGCGCAACACCTCCCCCGACGACCAGGAGCCAGCGTGACCCTCCTCCTCCAAGCCACTATATTTTTATTGCGAGAGCACACCCTTCTCGCGCGCTTCTCCTTCACCCCCCACACAAAATCTCCTTTGCGTCCTTGCGCCTTTGCGCCCTTTCGTTATACCTTAAAATCCGTTGCCGTTCCTCCGTCCCTCGTCCTTCGTCCTTCATCCTTTGTTGGCGGTCGTTGGTCGTCGGTCGTCGGTCGTCGGTAAATCCCCATGCTGCGCGACTCCTGGATTCTCCTCGCCCTTCTCGCTACCATCCTAGGCGTCGCCACCGGGCAGGAAGCGTTACTCTTCATGGCGGCGCTCCTCGTCACTGTCGTCCCCCTGACGCGCCTCTGGAACCGATGGTCGCTCCGCAACATCACCTACAGCCGCGCTCTGAGCGAGAGCCGCGCCTTCGTCGGCGAGAGCGTTGACCTGAGCATCGAACTGACCAACAACAAGCTCCTGCCCCTCTCCTGGCTCCGTGTGGACGACCGCTTCCCCGACATCATGCCCCCGCGTGACCGCGCGCTCATCCCCTCCGGCATGCCGAAGATTGGCCTGTTGAGCCACGTCGCCGCCCTCTCCTGGTACGAGAAAGTACGCTGGCACTACTCGATTCCATGCACCCAGCGCGGCTTCTATTTCTTCGGCCCCGTCCAGCTTCGCTCCGGCGACATCTTCGGCATCTTCGAGAGCGAGGCGGTGCTGGAAGGCACCACGCGCCTCATCGTCTACCCTCAGGTGCAGCCCCTCGAACGGCTCGGCCTGCCCGCCAAAGACCCTTTCGGCGGGCAGCGCACCCACCGCCCCGTCTTTGAAGACCCCACCCGCGTCGTCGGCGTCCGCGACTACCACCCCGACGACCCGATGCGCCGCGTCCACTGGAAGGCCACCGCCCGCACGCAGAACCTACAGGTGCGCGTCTGGGAGCCAACCGAGGAGCCGCAGATTGTCGTCCTGCTCAACGTCGCCACCTTCCGGCGACACTGGCAGGGCATCAACCGCGAGTTGCTGGAATGGGTTATCTCCGTCGCCGCCTCCATCTGCATGCACGCCTTCACCGATCGCAACACGGTCGGCCTGCTGGCGAACGCCAGCGTCCCCCAGAGCGACCAGCCCGTCAAGGTGCTGCCGGGCCGCTCCCCCCACCAGATGCGCTACATTCTGGAAGCGCTCGCCGCCATCACTGTCTTCGCCACCATGCCCATCGAGCGGCTGCTGCACAACGAGGCGCGCAAGATGGGCTGGGGCGCGACACTCGCCGTCGTCACCGCCGTCGTCACCGATGAGCTACAGGCTGAGATGTTGCGCCTGCACCGCGCCGGGCGGCGCATGGCGCTCGTCTCGCTCGACAACGATTTCACTGAGGAAGCGGCGGCGCAACTCGGCGCGCAGGGCATCACCATCTACCGCCTGCCCCACCGCCTCGGCGTCCGCGAGAGCCGCTTCCCCACCGGAGAGGGCGCGGATGAACCCCTTGAAGAGTGGATGCGCCCTGAAGGCTACGACCCGCACGCCGCCTTCAAGCCCGCCTCCTCGCCCAACGGAGACAGGCGGTGACGCCGCAACGCCTCCGCTACGGCGCGCTGCTCCTCGCCGTCGTCGGCTTTGAGGCGGTCTGGGTCTCCTTTGGCTCCTACGTCCTCGGCCCTCCGCCAGATGGCGGCGCGGTGCCCTGGCTCCCCCTCTTTCTTGTTGGCTCCGTCCTCGTGCTCGGCAATCAATGGCTCTGGGGCCGGAAGAGCCGCGCCGCCTCGTTCGGCGTTGCCCTGCTCCTCATTACGCTCCTCATGTGGCGGCTCGCGCCGGAACCTGTCGGCCTCCTGGGCCTCGCGGGGTGGCCGCGTGTAATTATCGGCGCGTGGGAATTTCTGGCGCGGCCTGTTCCCTTCACCATCATCGCCGCCTCCGGCTTCGTAATGTGGTATCGTGCCCTCGCGATGCTACAGGAGCCGGTCTCCCTAGTCTTCACCGCCGCGCGCCTCCGCCGCAGTGCCGTCTACGTCGCGGTTGCGCTGGTCGCGGCGGGGATTCGCCACGTTCCCCTGCCCGTCTATCAGGTCTTTATCTTCGTCGCCTTTGGCCTCGCGGCGCTCGCCCTCGCCCGCGCCGACACCGTGAGCCAGCTTCCCGAAGCCGGGCGGCTCCCCTTCAATGGGCGCTGGCTGGCGAACCTGCTCGGCGGCATCGCTCTGGCCTTAACGCTCGGCCTCGCCGCCACCCTGCTCTTCTCCATGCGCGGCATGGCCTTCCTGGCCGACCTCTTCCGGCCCGTCATTCTCGCCGTCAGTTGGCTCTTCGCGCAGCTTCTCGTCGCTCTCGCCTCCCTGCTCGCCCCCGCGATAGAGGGGTTCTACGCCCAGGTGCCCGCCACGCCCACGCGGGCCATTCCCACTCCTGCGCCTCTGCCGACGCCAGCCGAGGTGGACGCGACGCTCGGCACGCCGCTCTACGACAACAACCTGCTCTTCATCATTCTGGGCGTCGGCGTGCTTCTCTTCCTCTACTTCGTCTATCGTCTGCTCCGCAAAGCGCCTACCGAGCGCGACGACGAAGAGCTAGAGGGCACGCAGCCGCAGTATGGGCGCGTGCCCATCCAGTGGAACCCCGCCGACTGGCTCCGCCAGCAGGCCGCCGCTCTCGGCGACCGTCTGCGTGGGCAGCCCCGCCGCGAATTCGGCATCGAGAATGTGCGCGACCTCTACAGGAATCTCCTGCTCTTCGGCGACGAGCACGGCCTGCCCCGCCCCATCGAGCAGACCCCCTACGAGTACCTGCGGCCCCTCAGCCAGTGGTACCCCCAGCGCCGCGACGACTTCCGCGCCCTGACCGACGCCTACGTCGCCACCCACTACGGCGAGCGTGACTTTGCCCGCGCCGAGGTCGAACGCTTGCAGGCGGCGTGGCGGCGGATTGCCAGCGAACCCCTGCCGGAGCCAACGGAACAGAGCGAGGTGCAGCCATGACCCAGCGCATCACGGACGACGAGATTGCACAGGCCGCCGCGCCGATGTCCCTCTTCGGGCCAGCCCGCCCCGAAGAGCTTCGCGGCCTCGTCCGCCCCGACTGGCGGAGCGATCTGGTTAAGGCGCTCCTCTTCGCCATCGAGGGGCTGTGGCTCCTCGCCTGGACACTCTTTCTCATCCGGTGGAGCAGCCCCGAACCCTTCACCCGCGTCGTGCCCCTCGTCCTCGGCTGGTTCCTCCTCAGCGCGCTCGCGCTGGGGGCCGGAATCCTCTACGCCCGCCTGCGCGGCGAGGGCCAGCAGGAGCAGGTGCGCCTCCTCCTCGTCGCCCTGATGGTTGTCGCCACCCCGCTCTGGTGGGCGGCGGTCAGTGGCGGCTTTCGCCCCTTCCTCAACGACATTGGGATGCTTTTTCGCGCCCGGCCCGGCCCCGGCTTCTGGACGCTCTGGCTTGCCATCATCACCTGGACGCGCGGCCTCGACTGGAGCCAGCAGGTCGTCGGCCTCCTCCGCGCCCGCGCCACCATGCACGCGGGGCTGACCGTCCTCGGCTTCCTTGCCCTGCTTGGCCTCCCTTCCGGCGAACTGCCCTCCCTCGTCCCCGCCATTGGCCTCCTCTGGCTGGTCGGGCTGCTCGCCCTGGGACTATCCCGCCTCGTACAGGAGGACCGCGCCCTCTTCCTCTCGCGCCCCTCCCGCGTCACTCTCAAGCAGGGCGCGCTCGTCGCCGGAACCGCCCTCGGAACGATGGGTGTTGGCGCGCTCCTGCTCTGGCTCCTCGCCCCCGAACGCCGCGCCGCCATGAGTCAATGGCTCCTCGCCGCCAGCGAAACCCCCGCGCGTTGGCTCGTGTTGCAGTTCCTGAGCATCGCCGTCTGGGTCATTACCCTCGTCTGGAAC
>DASVVH010000030.1:0-5677 GCA_036386615.1 Ardenticatenaceae bacterium | reverse complement strand
CAGAAGATTGGTGAACAGGAGGCGGCGCGAGGGGCGGTTCATCCACTCGTGCTCGTTGTGAACGGTGCGGATGACGGCTTTAGCGCCCAACTGGCGGCGCATCAGCAGCGCGAGCGCATCCCCAAACTGGCAGTGACTGTGAATCACGTCTATCTGCTGGCCCGCCAGCCGCTCGCGGGTTGCTTTGAGGCTGTTGAGGAAGCTGCGGTAGGGTGCCTGCTCGTGCCACTCCGTCGAGATGAAGGCATCAATGCCCCTCGTCTGGAGGTCGGCCAGCCAGCGCTGTTCGCCTGCTGTGCCATAGGCCCACATGCCGCAGACGATAGGCTCGACATCTGCCGCGCGCAGGGCGCGGGATAGCTCGATAGTGAAGCGCTCGATGCCTCCCAGCGGCCCTTCTACGGCAAAGCCGGAGATAATTTCGAGGACGCGCAACGGGCGACTCACTGATGGCCTCTCTTACTACCCTGCATCGCTTGCAAATCGTCCCTCAGCAATTCGACAGCCCGGCTGGCCTGTTCACAAATCCTGGGGAGGACGGAGGTGACGTGGCAGCGCGTCGCTTCTCGTGCCTCCCACGCCTGCAACAGCCTGTCGGGCAGCCTCTCCTCGCTCGCCTCCTCGATGTCCACCAGCCACCGTTCCATGCCCAGCATTTCCATGATGCCCCACGTCTTCGTGCGATAGCCGATGGCGAGAACGGGCGTCCCCTCGCTCAAGGCGAAGATATTCGAGTGCATTCGTGTTCCCAACAGTAACTCCATGCGTGCATAGCAGCCTTTGAGCACCGACGGAGAGAGAGGGCGGTCAATCGCGTGGACGCGGCCCGTCTGCGCGAAGCTGCTGGCGACCCGCCGCGCCGGAACTCGGTCATCCTCGCTTCCGGTTGGCCCCCACACCTGCGCGAAGAGCACCACCTGCCCCCCCGTTTGCTCCAAAAACGCCTCGATGGTGGCGCAGATAGCCTCCTCGTAGCGGGCCTGTTTCTGAAAGTGGCGGTTCTGCGCGCCCCAGTTCATCAGCGTCATTCCTAATAATGGCACCTGCTCCCAATCCGGCCCCACTGCCTCCGACAATAGGCACGCTGCCGCCGCGTGGTCGGCGTCCGGGTAGGCGAAGGCGATGTCCGGCACGAGGCGGCACTTCCGCGAATCAACTCCTAGCTCTTTCAGCAGGGCCAGTGAGCGCGGCTCGCGGACCATCACCAGCCGCATCCGCCCGGCCAGCCAGCGCACCAGGGCGCGCTCCCAGCCCCGATGAAGCGGCCCGATGGACTGGGGCAGGGTGTAGATAGGTTTGCCCAGCAGCCAGCCGTAAGCGACGGTGAAAACGGCAAGGAAGAAGGGCAGCCCAATCCGCCCGCTACTATAGAGAAAATTCCCCGCGCAACTGATGACCACGTCGGCGTCCGCGTAGGCGCGCAGGAGTCGGTGTTGCTCCGGGGCCAAACCCATGCGCGGAAGCCGCCTGCTCACCCGCCAGACCCCACCCGCCGCGACTGCGTAGAGGAGCAGGAAGGGGATGGCGAACCACCGCCACTCGCGCCCGCCGCCGGGCGTGGGCCGCGTCAGCCATGTGTAAAAGGAGCCAACCGTCTCCTCCCCTTCCTCGTAGCTCGCGGGGTCGTTCATCGCCAGGACGATTTCCGGCTCGTCCATGTAGAGGCGCAGTTGGCGCACCGCCTCCAGCGTGAGAGCGTGGTCGCCCGCGTTGTGCGAGGAATGAAGATTAACCAGTAGAACGCGCATAGCGACTAAAAGTGCTCCAAACTGTCGAGACCATTATGGATGAGGGGTCTCATGGGTCAGGTTCCATGCGGCGGCTCGCGTGTTCATCGCGCCCCACCACCGCCAGGCCACAAATGTATAGCCCGCCAGCAGCAGGGCCTCCGTCAGAACATAGACCCACGCGACGCCCACGATGCCGAACTGGTGGATGATGAGCAGGTTCGCCCCGGCGTTGAAGGCGGCGGCAATGGCCTGCACCTGAACGCGCTGGCGCTGCTGCTCGGCAGCTACCAGCAGCACCGCGATGCCGTAGCTGCCCGCCTTGAACAGGAGCAGGAGGCCCAGGATTTGCAGCACTCCCCCGGTCTCCAGGTAATCAGGGCCAAGAAAGAGGCGGACCAGTGGCCCCGCGCTCAACCAGACGAGCAGGCTCAGGCCGACCCCAACGCCGCTCATGCCAACCATCAGCCTCGTCATTATAGATTGTAGCTGCCGATGTAAGGAGAGCCTCTGCGCGGGCGATGCCTGCTCCAACTCGTACATCAGGCGGCTGAGAACGGGCACCATAACCACGAAGATGGCGTTCGGGATGAAGAGCACCGAACTGATGAGGCTGCCCGCCGGGGCGTAGAGTCCTGCCGCCCGCTCGTTCAATTGCGAGGCCACGATGGTCACGTCTATCTTCAAATAGACGAGCGTGAGCGCATCCGAGATGGCGAACGGCACAGAGGCGCGAAGCATGGGCGCAATCCCTTCCAGCCGTGTCCGCAGGGTGTGCTGCCCAAAGAGCCAGATGAGCGTTCCCGCCACAGCCACCAGACTAATCAGCAGCCGCGCGCCCGCGAAGTGCAGGACGAGGCGGTCTCCGTACCGCATGAGGGCCAACGTGGCGAGCAGCAGCGCGCCCGCCTGCCCCGCCATAAGAAACGAGGTGACGTGATTGCGGAGTGTCGCCTTGAACGCCGAGAGGCAGGCGGCGAGCAGCCCATCCGCCCAGACGGTGCCCGCCATGACCCACATCAGGTCGCGCGGGTAGGCGCTGGGGTTCAGCCGGGGCGCGAGGAGACCGAGGCCGATGAACCAGGGAAGGCCGACCAGGAGCCGCACGAGCAGGCTGTTGGTCATGTGGCCGTCCAGTTCGGTGCGGCTATCCCGCGCCCGTTGGAGCAGCCACTGGTCCATGCCGAAGGTAAAAACGGTGGAGGTGAGCGCCGCCAACGCGAAGCAAGCCGCGTACTGGCCGTAAGCGTCCCGGCCCAATATGCGCGCCGTTAACAGGGTCGCGGCAGCGAGAAAGAGCTGCGCCCCAGCCGAACCGCCGAGCAGCGCGGCCATGTTCCACAATATAGGGCGACTACGCACCAGACTCAACAAGTGCATGAAGGAGAAAGTTACCTCGTGAGGCGGCTCGTCACCGGCTTGCCCGCCTGCCCTCGTAAATCTGCGCGAAGCGCTCGGCCAGACGGTCCCACGTGTACTCGTCCCGCCTCTTCCTGGCTGCCGCGCGCATCTCCGCCAGCGTCTCAGGGCTTCGGAGCAGGGTCAGGATTCCATCCGCGAGAGCCTGAACGCTGCCCGGCGCGACGGCAAGCCCCGCCGCGCCTACCGTCGCCCTGTAGTCTCCAATATCCGCGACGAGGCACGGTACCCCCGCCACGATGCTTTCCGCCACCTTGATGGAGAGGCTGGAGCGGGCCAGCACGGTATCACGCATCGGGGCGACGCTGAATTCCCCTAGACAATAATAGCCAGGAACCTCGTCCAGGGGAACGCGGCCCACCCAACGCACCCGCCCGGCGACCCCAAGCTCCTCCGCCATCTGCTGAAGCTCCGGCAAATCCTCGCCGCCGCCCACCATCACCAGCAGGGCCTCCGGCTCCGCGCGAGCGACCTCCGCCCACGCTTGCAGCAGCAGGTCCAGTCCGTGATTGACCAGGCTCATACTTCCAATATACACTATTACACGATGGCGCGGCGCGATTCCGATTTGCTCCCGCAATCTGGACAGCATTTGCGGGAGGTCGGCGCGTTCCAGCACGGCGAAGCGGTTGTGGTCAACGCCGTGAGGCACCTTTAGAATACGCTCCGGCGGGTAGCCCATCGCCACGTACTGCTCCACGATGAAAGTCGTAATCGTGGTGATGCCACTGGCGAACGAGGGCATCCACCGCTCGAACCGCGCCACCACGCGCTGCTGCCAGCCGTTCTGGAAGCGGTTGTTCAGCGTCTCCCAATCGTCACTGTCCAGATAGACGGGCGTCCGGCGCAACAGGTGTACCATCCACGCCGCGAAGCCATTCATCGGCTGCGTCTTGCAGACGTGCAGGGCGTCGCCAGGGTCACGGAGGGCCATAATCGTCAGCGCGAGGGTGCCACGCGCCGCCACCCACACCATCCGCAGGGGATGATAGTAGATTTTCCTGGACCCCACCTTGCGAACGTGCATCTGCCCGACATAGCGAACCTCCACGCCCTCCACGACGAAGGAACGCTCCCGCAGCGTCTCATAGTCGTGATGGAGCGCGATGATTCTGACCTGATGGCCCATCTTCGCCAGCGCCTTCGCTAGCGGCAGGTAGCGCCCGCCGCCGCCGGGGCTTTCCAGGCTCTGGGTCAGCAAGAATCGAATTCGCATGAACCAATCATATCTACGCGCCGCCATCGTACCAATGTGGCGCAAGAAAAATCCACTGGCATCTTCCGCCCAAAACCATCCTGACAGGGCGTGAGCCAGCGGACTCGCAGGCATTATTGTGTCTGAAATCTGCCTTTGAAGCAAACGTATTGAAATATTGTGATAAACGAGGTCGAACAACGTCATCCATTGGAGGAAAAATGATCCATGCTGAACAAATCATACGAGCCGTAGCCTTCTTGGTTCAACGGGACGGCGTTGCCGCCTTTTCAAGAAAACAGGTCCGAGACACAATCGGGCTGAAGCCACTTGACTGGCAGAGGGGGTATTCGCCGATTTTTCAGGGGATGCGGTCGGATAATCCCGGTGTTGTCACACCTATACGCGTGAAGTTCAAGAACGTCTTTCAGAGAGTATCACGCGGTCGCTATACGCTCACTCCCTACGGTGAGGAGCTTATAAAACAATACAGCCAGGAACAGGAAGGGCGTGAGACTCTAAGTCAATAACAGCCAATGCACGGCGTGCAATGATGGGTGATTTGTAGAGAAATCAAACAGAGGTTGGACAATGGAGAGGCAGCGCAAACGGGCTGTATGCTGTTGCATTCGTCCTTCGTCCTTCGTCTACGGATAGTCCAACTTCTAGTGCAACCCTCCATTAGGAGCAGACATGGCCCAATCGCAGCCAAGACCCACCTACTCCCTGATGATTGCTGACATGGCCCGCGAGGAGCGCCCCCGCGAGCGCCTCATGCTCTACGGCGCGAGCGCCCTCGCCAACCGCGAGTTGCTGGCGATTCTGCTCCGCACCGGCGTGCAGGGCTGCTCCGTGCTCGACCTTGCCGAGCAGGTGTTGAGCGCCTTCGGCGGGCTGCGGGGCCTCTCCCAGGCCTCCGTCGCCGAGTTGAGCGAGGCGGTGCATGGCCTCGGCCCCGCCAAAGCGGCGCAGGTGCTCGCCGCGCTCGAACTCGGCCAGCGTGCCGCCACCCTGCGCCCCGATGAGCGCCCCCAGGTCAAAAGCCCCGGCGACGCCGCCAACCTCCTCATGGGCGACATGGCCTACTTCCAGCAGGAACACCTGCGCGTCCTCATCCTCGACACGCGCAACTATGTCGTGAACAACTGGCGTAACTCGCTCTACAAGGGCACGCTCAATTCCAGCGTCGTGCGCGTCGCCGAGGTCTTCCGCGAGGCGATTCGCTGCAATGCCGCCGCCATCATCATCGCGCACAATCACCCCTCCGGCGACCCCACGCCCTCGCCCGAAGATATTCGCGTCACCCGCCAGATTCGTCAGGCGGGGGAACTGCTCG
>DASVVH010000029.1:0-5823 GCA_036386615.1 Ardenticatenaceae bacterium | reverse complement strand
TCACCATCCCTGCGTAACGTGGCTGATACGGCCTGCTGACCTTGTGTAGCCATACAACTACGCTCTTGATAGAGCGCAAACCTCAATCTGCCGCCTCATCAATCTAACCATCGTTCAACCCACCGACGAAGCCCCCACGCCCTCATCGTAGATAGTCTACCAGCCGCGCGAAATTCGCCTCTATTGGCTCTACCGCGTCCAGAGCCAGCGCCTCGCCATCAGGCCAGGGCTGGTAATAGGTGCGTACCCGCTCCACCTCCTCCCAACCAAGCGGCGTCCATCCGGGCGTATACTGCACCCGCTCCTCCAATCGCCTCCGGTACAGTTCCTCCTCCGAATAGTGGCAGACAATGGGCCGCCACTGCGCTCCATGCCGCGCCGCCATCACTCGCGCTACCTGTCGAAGCTCCATGAGTGGAAAGACCGCGTCCAGAACAACGGGAATGCCCAATCCCAACTGCTCCTCGGCAAGGTCCAGCATCAGGTGGTAGCCATCCATCCCCGTCGCTTCCGGTACGTGGTCCCGCAGCACCCGTTGAACCCGGTCCTTTGAGAACAGTGGAATCCTGAATTGTTGCGCCACCCCCCGTGCAAGCGTCGTCTTGCCACAGCCCGGAAGCCCCGAGAACAGCACCAATGTCGGCTCCATCTCATCACCTCGCCACAACAGGAAATTGCACAGTTGAAGAAGCCGTGCCGGTACGCGCGATTCAGCTTTGGTTTTATCCAGCGCGCCCATCATTGGCCGTCGGCGGTCGTCCGTCGTCGGTCGTCGGTCGTCCTTCCTCGGCAACGCGGAAATAGTTCATCACGAAACGAATCACCAGCAGGACAACAACGATGGTGACGACAACATTCGTCACGCTCTCGTAGCGGTCCAGGAACATAATCACATCGTCCCAGTTCTCGCCCAGCACCACGCCTGCATAGGCGAGCGCGGCGCTCCAGAACGCGGAACCAATCGCGGTGAAGAGGATGAAGCGCGACAGGGGCATCTTGCAGATGCCCGCCGGAATCGAGACGAGGCTGCGAACCAGAGGGATAACGCGGCCAAACAGCACAACCGCGTCGCCGTAGCGGTCGAACGTGGCGAGAGAGCGGTCCAGGTCCGCCTCCGAGACTTGCAGGAACCGACCATAGCGGCGAACCACGTTGCGAACGACCCTCTCATTTGCCCATGCCCCGAAGCAATAGAGCACGAGCGCGCCTAGCACCGAACCGACGGTCCCCGCTATAATCACACCCAGCAGGCTGAACTCCCCACTGGCGACGAGGAAGCCCGAAAAGGGCATCACCACCTCCGAAGGGATGGGCGGGAAGATATTCTCGACCAGCATCATCAGCGTGATTCCGGGGTAGCCCAGCAGCGCGATAACCTGCTCGGTCCATACCCGTAGTTGCTCGATGAACTCTACCATCTCGTGCTCCAACAATCACTTTCTAGAGTGCTTCCTATAGGCGCGAGCAGCGCAAGAGTTGGACCATCGTTCAAGAGGTGTTCTCATGCAGCGGCCCACCTTCGACTCGCGGGACGCCTACGCCGCGACGTTCACGAACCCGGACTACTGGCTGCCTTATGTCAATGAGGTCTGCACTCGACACGAGTTGGCCTGTTCCGGGCTGGTTCGCGCGGGGCTGCCCGGCACCAACCCCGTCTTCCTCGTCGGAGAGCAATACGCAGTCAAGCTCATCACGGACCTCTTTGACGGGGCAGCGAGCTTTCCCGCCGAGTTAGAGGTGTACCAGCTATTCGCGCGAACCGAGGACTTTCCCGCGCCCGCGCTCCTCGCGCATGGCAACCTGTTCGAGGAGCGCGAAGAGTGGCACTGGCCCTACATCGTCACGAGCCTCGTGCCCGGCACCAGCCTCGGCGAGGTAGAAGCGCAGGTAGCCTACGAGGACAAAATAGCGCTGGCGCAGTGGCTGGACGCAGCCGTGCGGCGGCTGCACGACCTGCCCGTCACCGAAATGCCCCATCTCTCCCGCTCAAGGAACGACTTTCGCCACTTCATCTCCAGACAGATGGAGCACTGCGCGGCCAATCAACGGCGCTGGGCCGCAATGCCGGAGCACCTGATAGACCAGATTGAAGGCTATCTCCCGCCTGTCGAACAACTCGTCGGGCCGAGTAGCGGCTGGTCCCTGCTGCACTGCGACCTCAACGTTGACCACGTTCTGGGGGAGTTTGAAGATGGTTGCTGGGTTCCGCGCGGCATCATAGACTTCGGGGACGCGAGGCGCGGCGAGTGGCTGCACGAGTTGGGAGCGCTGCACCTGGGGCTGTTCCGTTTCGACAAACACCTGCTTGGGCACTTCCTCCAAAGCTACGGCTTTGACGTGGCCCTTCGGGAAGACTTCGCGCGCCGGGCGATGAGCTTTACTCTGCTGCACGAATTCTCGCTACTGGAATCGTTCTTTCGCCACTCCCCTCACGCGGCATCTGCACAGAGCTTGGACGAAGTAGCGGCCCTGCTGTGGGCAGTAGAGTTGTGATTTGCTTATTCTATTTGGACGTTATGTAAAGCAAAGCCTACATCTATCGCCCTCCAATGTAGGCTTTTGTAGGCTTTGCTTCACATAATACGCCCTGTACAGCCACTTCTCCCCGCATGAACCCGCCTTGATATGACAGGGTAAAGAGCTTATCATCCATAGCGTACACAACAGGAGGTAACATGTACGACACCGCACGAGATACATTGGATGCCCTTCGCGCAGGGCCGGAGGTGCTGGAAGGGCGGCTCTCCGGCGTTACCGAGGAACAGGCACGGGCCGCGCGCGGCGGCGACGAGAACTGGTCTGTCGTGGAGGTGGTCTGCCACCTGCGCGACGCCGAGGAGCGCGCTCTGGAGCGAATGCGGGCCATGCGCGACGAGCAGAACCCCCTTCTCGCCGCCTACGACCAGGACGAGTGGGCACGCGAGCGCCGCTACGCTGAGGCCAACCTGCACGAAGCATTCGGGGCGTTCAGCCGCTTCCGCGCGCAGTTCGTCGCCGAGCTGGAGGCTCTGAGCGCAAGCGGCTGGGAGCGGCCCGGCCAGCACGCGGAGGCGGGGCAAATCACCATCCTCAACCACGCCCTCCACCTCGCCTCCCACGATGCCATCCACGCGGCGCAGATTGCGCGGCAGCTAGCGGCGGCACGTTAGGATGAGCGGGTGGGTCGTCACCCTGCCCGTTTTTCCAGGTTGGCCTCTAGCCCGACGGGTGATGCACGCCGGGGCCGCGCCGGGTACAGTACACGGTAGACGCCAACAACTTTTCAGGAGGATACCGTGACAGACCCAACAAACACCGATATGTTCGGCACGCTCTCGAACCAGATGGCCGACGCCGTAGAGCGCATCAGCCCCGCGCTCGTGCTGGTCAACGGGCGCAGGCGGCACCCCGCGAGCGGCGTCGTCTACGCGCAGGATTTGGTCCTCACCGCCGACCACGTTCTGGAGCGCGACGAGGATATTTCTATCCTCACGCACGATGGACGCACCCTGGCGGCGGAACTGCTGGGACGCGACCCCGCCTCGGACCTCGCGGTGCTGCGCGTGCAGGGCCTGGGCATTGAACCCGCGCAGCAGGCGGCAAGCGAGGCGCGGGTGGGGCAACTGACGCTCGCGGTGGGAAGACCCTCCGACGAGGGCGCGAACGCCAGCCTCGGCATCATCAGCGCGGTAGGGGGGCCGGTGCGGACGCGGCGCGGCGGCATGCTGGAGCGCTACGTCCAGACGGACGCGATTCCCTACCCCGGCTTCTCCGGGGGGCCACTGATTGACACGAGCGGCGCGGTGCTCGGCATCTTGACGACGGGGCTGATGCGCGGCGTCACCATCGGCGTTCCCGCCGCCCACGCCTGGAACACCGCCGGGACGCTGACCCAGCACGGGCGCATCCGGCGCGGCTATCTCGGCATCAGCAGCCAGGCGGTCGAGCTTCCCGAAAGCCAGCGCGCGGGCCGGGAGCAGGAGAGCGGCCTGCTCGTCGTGCGCGTCGAGGAGGGAAGCCCCGCCGCGCAGGGTGGCCTACTGCTGGGTGACATCCTCGTCGGACTGGATGGTCAATCCATCGCGGACATTGACGACTTGCAGGCGCTCCTCGTGGGAGATCGCGTCGGGCGGGCGGTTCCGGTCGAGGTGATTCGCGGCGGCACGCTCCAGACGGTTCAGGTGACGATAGGCCAGCGCAACTAGGGGAGGACTAGCAACGATGGAAGCACCAGTATTAGAAGTTCCCGCATACGTCTTATCGGATGCCGTCTCGACGGCTATTGCCCGGATGGTGGATCGCGTGCGCCCCAGCGTCGTGCAGGTTCACAGTGGGCGGCGCGGCGCGGGCACTGGCGTCATCTGGGACGCAGATGGCCTCGTTCTGACCAACTATCACGTCGTCGCGGAGAAGGGCGGGCGGTTGCAGGTGGGCCTGACGGATGGGCGCACCTTTGAGGCCCAGGTGATTGACCAGGAGCCGAAGCTGGACCTCGCCGTCCTGAAGATTCCCGCCTCCGGCCTTCCGGCTGCACCCGCCGCCGATTCGGCGCGGCTGCGGGTAGGCGAGATGGTCGTTGCCGTTGGGCACCCTTGGGGCCAGCGCTGGGTGGTCACTGTGGGCATTGTCGGCGGCCTGGGGAGCGTGCGCGTCCCTTGGAACGGCCACGAGGCGCAATACATCCGCTCGGACGTGGTGCTGGCCCCCGGCAACTCCGGCGGGCCGCTGCTCAACGCGCGGGGCGAAGTCGTCGGCATCAACTCGATGATTTTCGGCGGCGACCTTTCGGTCTCCATCCCTTCACAGGTGGTGACGAAGTGGCTGGCGGGGCTGGAAGAGCGCCGCGCACGACGTGAAAGCAGGCAGCAGCAGGCCGAGGAGTTCGCCCCGCGCCCGCGCGTCGCGCACGGGTGGCGCAGGCGGCGATTCGGCTGGCGATGACGCGCATCTTCGTCGCCGCCCCAACGCCCATGATGCGGATGGGCCTGCGCGGGATGCTCGCGGAAGCCGACGGCGTGGAGGTCGTCGGCGACGCGCCATCCCTGAGCGAGTACGCCTCCGAGGTTGCCGAGGCGGACGTGCTCGTCGTGGCTGACGACGAGTTGCTGGGCGAGGTACGGTTCGTCGCGCCCGAAGAGGGGACGCTGGCCGTTCTGATTCTGAGTGAGGACGAGGAGGCGCGCGCGGTGGCAACGCTGCGCACGCTTCCGTTGCGTGGCTGGGGCCTGCTCTCGCCAACCGCCGCCACCGAGGAGCTTCTCGCTGCCATCAGTGCAGTCTCGCAGGGGCTGGTGGTGCTGCCCCTGGAACTCTCGGAGCGGATGTTTAGCTCCTATACCTCTTTCGGCACATTGGAGCCGGAGCCGATGGACGAGCCGCTGACACCACGCGAGGCGGAGGTGCTGGAACTGTTGAGTCAGGGGCTGTCGAACAAGATGATTGCCCGCCAGCTACAGATCAGTGAGCACACCGTCAAGTTCCACGTCTCATCGGTCTACGCCAAGCTGGGCGCGTCGAGCCGGGCCGACGCGGTGAGCCGGGGCGCTCGCCGGGGGCTGATAACGTTGTAGGTAAAAGCGGGTGGCTGCGCGGGTAAATGCGGAATAGAAGGTGGACGGTAGACGGTGGACGGATAACGACAGAGGGTGTCGCGCGCTCCCCCACCTTTCCCCACATTGGATGCGGGTTTGAAGGGGTGCCAGAGGGCAGAACAGGGAGGTTGACGATAAAGATATGTACATTTATTGACATTGAAAATATGCATGTCATGTTGAGGGAAGCGGCCAACAGAGAAAAGAGAGGCGCAGAAGGCCGCAAATGCCCCATAAAGGTGCCCGACAAAAC
>DASVVH010000028.1:0-8832 GCA_036386615.1 Ardenticatenaceae bacterium | reverse complement strand
CAGGATTGGGGCGGTTAATTTCAATGAGCTTCGATTCCTCAACTGGTTGAGGCCGTGAGTTGGGAATCACTCGCCCCTTACGGTTTCAGCTTCCTACTCCCTTCACGGTTGGTCCAGTCAACGTTTACCTGCTACTTCGTGATGAGCCGACGTTGATAGATACGGGGCCGCGCACGGAGGAGGCGTAGGAGGCACTATTCTCCGGCCTCGCGCCGCGCGACCTGCGGCAGAGCTTCATCATTCACTCGCCTGTCTTACCCATGGTGAGCTGGATACCCTGGTGGTTCGCCAGGGTCGCGGGATAGTGCAAGGAGCCAGGATAAGGGTCAGGGCTGTGTCAAAGTCGCGTAACTTGTAATATGATTCAATGGCTACAAAGCAGCTATCTCTTCCTAAACTGGCCTAGCTCACCCGCCAGTACTGGCCGTTACTGGCCAATACTGGCCTTCATCCCGTCCGACCCGCTCCTTGGCCCCTCTCCTCCTTCCTCCTCCCTCCTCCCTCCTCTCCAACCTTGATACAGCCCTGAATAACGGCTTGAGGGTTGGTACAGTGTGTGCGAGATGGTATGCTAGCCCCACATCTGACCTTTCCTGTTGAGGATGTGCGATGGCGACGATGGAGAGCGGCCTGCGCCAGAAGATAGAGCGCGACCCGGAGGCGGAATACGACGTGATTGTGCGGACCTCCGGCGACAGTGAGCCAGTGGCCCGTTTCTGCGCGCACTCCGGCATGACGATTCACCGGGAGTTCAAGCTGGTGCCGGGCCTTGCCGTAACGGGCAAGGGCCGCGACCTGTTGACTCTCGCGGAGAACCCGCGCGTCCTCTCCATCGAAGCCGACCGCGAGGTCCGCGTCCAGTAGCCGCACACCATCGTCTACCGCCCACCTGGAGCCTGAATGAACCACGCGAAGATTCACCCAACCCTCTTGAATGAGATGACGATGTCCGCCCGCGCGCGCGAGGCGGACGTGCTCTCCGTCGCGGAGGAGGAGTTGCCCGTCATCGTGCGACTGCGCCCATCGCGCTCGCTGGATGCGTTCAGCGCTCTGGGCGAGGGGTCCGGCCTGCGCGTGGAGCGGCGGCTGGACCTTGTTTCAGCGCTGGCGGGCGCGGCGACGCGGAGCGAGATCGAGGCGCTGAGTGATTCCGAGGCTGTAGAGATTATCTGGTACGACGAGCCAGTCTACGCGCTGCTTGATACCAGCGTGCCGCTCATCGGCGTGCCCGCCGTGTGGGAGGGGGGCAAGCAGGGCGAGGGGATTCGCATCTGTATCGTGGACACGGGGGTGGACCCGGAGCACCCGGACATCAAGGGGCGGCTCGCGGCGTCGCAGGATTTCACGGGCGAGGGGCCGGGCGACAAGCACGGGCATGGCACGCACGTCGCGGCGACCGCCGCCGGAAGCGGGGCGGGAAGCAACGGCAGGTATCGCGGAGTGGCCCCGCGCGCGACGATTCTGGCGGCGAAGGTGCTGCGGGGCGACGGCAGTGGGCGGATGAGCTTCGTGATGGGGGGCATTGAGTGGGCCGTCGAGCAGGGGGCGCAGGTCATCAATCTGAGCCTCGGTTCGCCCGGCTCCAGCGACGGCAGCGACGCGACGAGCGCGGCCTGCGACGCGGCGGTGGAACACGGAGCGGTGGTCGTGGCGGCGGCAGGGAACGAAGGGCCGGGCGGCAACACGATTGGCTCGCCCGGCAGCGCGCACCGCGTCATCACGATTGGCGCGGCGACTGACGACTACAAGATTGCCGACTTCAGCAGTCGGGGGCCTACGCGGGACGGGCGCACGAAGCCTGACGTGGTGCTGCCCGGCGTGAATATCATCGCGGCGCGGGCGCGCGGCACGGCGCTGGGCCGCCCCCTGGATACTCTCTATACGAGCGTGAACGGGACGAGCATGGCGACGCCGCACGCGGCGGGCATCGCGGCACTGGTGCTTGAGGCGAACCCCAGCCTGCGACCCGCCGACGTGAAGCGCATCTTCATGGAGGCGGCGCGCTCGTTCAACCTTGACGCGAACCATCAGGGCAAGGGGCTGGTGATGGCGAACCGGGCCGTCGAACTGGCGCGCGGGGGACAGCAGCCCGCGCCGGGACCATCGCCGACGCCCGCGCCATCGCCGACGCCGCAGCCGCCGGACCTGACGCCCATCCCCGACCCGAACCGCCCGCGCCCGGTGGGGCCAAGTGGCTGCTTCGGGCCTGCGGCGCTCCTGGCGCGGCTGTTTGGGACGGCGGCTCCCCAGAACAAAGATGACAATGGCCGCGCCTGACGCTATAGGACAGGCGATTGAGTGGCTGGCGGCGGCACGGTCCGTCACTGTGCTGACGGGCGCGGGCGTCTCCAAGGAGTCGGGGGTGCCGACCTTCCGGGACGCGCAGAGCGGCCTGTGGGGGCAGTACGACCCGGAGACGCTCGCCTCGCCGGAGGGCTTTCGCCGGAACCCGACGCTGGTGTGGCAGTGGTACGCGTGGCGGAGCGAGATGGTGGAGCAGGTCGCTCCCAATCCCGCGCACTTCGCGCTGGCACGGCTTGGTGAACTGAAGGCGGTGACGCTGGTCACGCAGAACGTGGACGGCCTTCACGAGCGGGCCGGAAGCAGGAACATTCTGGAACTGCATGGCAACATTCGCCGCTACAAGTGCCTCTCACATGGGCATCCCTTTCTCCTGGAGGATGCCAGAGGGCGAGAGGAGCCGCCCGCCTGCCCGCAATGCGGGTCGCTCATCCGCCCGGACGTGGTATGGTTTGGCGAGATGCTGTCTCCATCTATCTTGAAGCAGGCGGCGGAGGCGGCGCGAACGTGTGACGTGATGCTGGTGGTGGGTACGAGTGGTCTGGTGCAGCCCGCCGCCAGCCTGCCCTTCTACGCCGCCGAGGCTGGAGCACGGACCATTGAGGTGAACCCCGAAGTGACGCCCCTGACACGATACCTGGACCTCCATCTGAACGGCGCGGCAGGCGCGATTCTGCCCGCGTTGGTGGCCGGGGTGGAGGAAGGACGGTAGACGGCGGACAGTGTTTTTGGAACTTTGCAGGCTTCGTTATCGTTCGATAGATAGCCGTGTCCATGATTGTTCTGCACCTGAGGAGAGACCAACCGATGAAACCTTTCCGAGTCGCTATGCTGCTCGTAGCCGTGCTGTTCCTGCTGGCGTGCAACCGCGCCTCGACCCCTGCCGATGATGGCGGGGCGGGCGAACCAGCCGCTGCCCCTGCGCCTGCCGACGTGCGGGGCAATATTACGAGTCTCACGCTGGCTGAAGGAGGCGCGGGAGATGTGATGGGCACCATCCTCATTGAAGGGGTGTTGGAGGAGGATACCAGCCATGACCGCGCGTCGGTGACAGTGACGAACCAGACTCTGATTCTCGACAACCGGAGCGGGGAAAGCCAGGCTATGGGGTTCCAGGTGTTGGAGGTCGGGCAGCGGGTGGAGGCGCGTTTTACGGGGCCTGTGATGGAGTCGTATCCGGTACAGGCGACGGCCTCGGAGATTGTGATTTTGCCTAACGAATAGACGACCGACGACCGACGACCGACGACCGCTAACGGCTTTACGGCAACGGCGCGGGCATCCCGCCCGCGCTCCCGACATTTTCCAAAGGCGGCACTCTTATACCAATTGAACATAGAGGTGGCACAAAATGGGAGGTCAGAGGGGACAAAAACTCCCCGCAGGGGAGTGGCGAAAGCATACGGGGTCCCCAAGCGGTGCTCAGACCGCTTGGGGTGAATAGCCGAGGGTGGAGCGGAGCGCAACCCTTGGCGGCACCCCAACTAATTTGCGCCCCCCTTACAATGGATTGGTATAACAAGGACGCAAAGGCGAACGAAAGGCTTGAGTTGCTCTCCTGTCGCCCTATTCAGGATGAAGGGCGACAAGCGCATCCGCGATGTGATAGATTTCCCGCGTCAAATGCTCGGCTGCTGCCACGCGTTCTGCCCACGCCTCGGCAGAGGTATACCCCAGATTGTCATGCATTGCTTGCAACTGTGCCGCGAAGGCTGGTTTCTCCGCATCGGGCGCATCATTTTGTAGCACGAGGTAGGATTCGGTGGCGAGTGCCATAATCCAGAATGTCGCTTCCCGATGATTTCCTTCGTCTATCAGTTCTTGAGTTGCTTCGGCCAGATAGGGCCGCAGATGGGCGCGGATTGTGAAACCGTACGGCGTTGGCGTTTGATAGACCTCGACCGAGCGGTCAAAGGCTATCACGCTCTGGTCCAGCATCGCCTGAACGTCAGCCCGGCTCATGCGCGCGGAGCCCCAGAGCGTGAGCGCTGCCTCGCGCAGGTCGGGCCGCTCCTGTTCGTCGAGCAGGTCGCCCAGGAGGGTGAGCGTGCGCCGGGTAGTCGGACGCTTGAGTTGAGCGACGGCAAGGAGGCCACTGAGCGCACTCAGCAGGAGCCAAAGGGGCCATAGAGGCTCGTTGCCGTCGGCGAGGTTGGACACCTGACGCATCTCGGCGAGTTGCTGCTCTGCCGACACTTTTTCCGCCTCGCAGCGTGCCTGTATCCAGCGGCGTCGGCCATATTGCGCTGCCACAGACTGTTGAAGTGGCGCGAGGATTCCGGTAGGGTCGGCCAGAATCCACGTCGTGGCGAGGTTGGGGCCTCGGCTGGGGTCTGCCAGCACGGCTTCAGGGTCGTGGTGGGTTTCGAGGTTCTGCGAGATGACCTCCAGAATGAGACCACGATAGAGGACTTCCAGATTCTCATCTTGCGCGCCCTGGGTCAACACCACGACGACATCCACATCGCGGTAGAGGTGAAACGGCGCGTCCGGCGGCAGGGCAGTAATCCCGCCCCACAGATAGGCACCCGCAAAATCGGGCAGGTGGCATCCGTGGAGGTCCACCCACTCCCGAACAATTTCGACGACTTCTCCAACAGGCAGGACTGCGCTACTTCTCGCCAGATCTGCCTGTTTTGTTTCCTGCGGCGGCATTGGGATGTCTCCAGAAAGTCAGCGGACCACTTTGAAGGCCGATGGTGCAGGGCTAAGGGTATGCATGACGGCGTGTCCAAGCGCTAATAACATCTCGGTGCCCCTTGCCGTTGAGATGTCACCGAGATCCAGGATGTCGTGCCAGCCAAACTCGCGTAGCAAGGCTGCTACCTGCGCTTTCGCTTGACTGTCATCGCCACAGAGAAAGACCGTGTGGTCGCCGTTCCCCACCAGTGCCGGATTCACCATGAGTGCCGCCGACATGGTGTTAAGGGTTTTGATGACTCGCACGTTTGGAAGGGCACGTTGCAGGATTTCACCCAATGAGTCGGTATCCTTTACGAATAGGGTGAGTGGAAAGCCGCGACTCGCGTCTATAGGATTGGAAGTGTCTATGAGGGTTTTGCCGTTCAAGTGTTCCTCACCAATGGCACGAAGCACCTCCAGGCTGGCGGCACCGCTCAGGGCGTTGATGACGAGTTCGCCGTGGAGGGCAGCGTCCCGAAAGGTGCCGACGCTGGCTTCCGACCCTGTCTCTGCAAGCCAGTTACGCAGGCTGCGGGCGGTCGGACCGCGACCCTTCGGCTCATCGAGCTTGGAGGGGTCACGGGTGCCAAGTACGACAGCATGCCCAAGCTGGACGAGCTTGAGACCGAGTGTCTGACCAACGATGCCGGAACCGAGGATTCCGATTCGCATAGATGCCTCCTGAGAAAGTTGTGTCGCTGGCTTACTGCGATCTCTCGAACGCGATGAGGAGATTGACCATCGGGGCGTAGACGGTGCCTTGGATAACCGAGGGGCGCTCGGCGAAGTTGTAGCCCAACGTGGATAGGGTCAGTTCAAGACCCGTGAATCTCGCCACGACCTGCCCGCTCGCCGCGTCAAAGGCGAGTAGCTGCCCCGTTTCCAGCATGAGCCACACCTGCCCATCGGCGACGGTAATCCCTCCGTACCTGGGCACGGGCGGGTCGTAGCGCCACCGTTCCTCGCCCGTCGCCGCGTCGAGTGCGATGATGGGACGCTTGCCGGAGATAGAGAGCACGATGACAGTATCGCCGGAGAGCCAGAGCCTTTCCAGGAAGTTCAGCGCTTCGGCTTCCAGCGTGGCACGCCAGCGCACCTCGCCATTGCTGGTGTCCAGCGCCACGACTGCGCCGCCGTCGCTGCTCTCAGAGCTTTCGCCTTCCAGCAGGCCGACGAAGAAGGTGTCGCCCGCCTCGTTTAGCGCGGCCCCGCCGACGGCCCAGCCTTCGACCTCCGCCTGCCAGAGGGGGTCTCCGGTCTGAAGGTCGAAGGCGGCGGGCGGCGTGCTCACATAGACTGTTTCGTCCTGCACGAGCGCGCCCCCGACGGCACCGAGGCCCTGTAGTGGCTGCTCCCAGCGCGGCTCGCCCGTTTCCAGGTCGAGCGTGTAGAGTGTTCCCCCGGCCTCCTGCTCCGTCATCCAGAGCACGGTGTCGCCCGCGATGGTGGCGGGCTGGTAGCTGACTCCCTCGCCCTGAAACTGCCAGAGTGGGCCGCCATCGGGCAGGTTGATGGCGGAGAGCGTGTCGCCCCCCGGAACGACCAGCGTGTTCCCACTGATGACGGGCGGCACAACCGCCAACCCTTCCCCCTCGAACTGGGTGATGGGCGTAGTATCGCCTGTCTGCGGGTCCATCAGGTAGAGGGTTCGGTCCAGCATCATGGTGACGAGGCTGTCCTGGTATTCGACGACGGCCATGTAGCTGGAAAAATCGAAGGGTGGCTCAGTTGCCGAGACGAACCAGAGCGGCGAGAGCGCGGCCACCTCCGTCTGGGCTGGGCCGAGCCGCCTCACGATGCCCGCATCATCGGCCAGCCATGCCGCGCCGCCGCCCACTGCCGGGCCGAAGTCGAAGCCGCCAGGGGTGTCGTCCGCGCCGAGGGCGTCCGCTACGGACCAGCGCGCCTCTTCCGTGCCGTCAAATGCGAGTTGGTGGATGGTGCCGCTCTCCCCGGCGACGAGCAGACTCTCGCCGACGACGAGGGGCGTTCCCGTGTAGATCTCTTCGGTGCCCCGCCAGAGTTGCCGCCCGGTGGCGCGGTCCAGCGCCGTGAGGCGGTCAAAGTCGTCCACAACCCAGACCTGCGACTCGCCGATGGCGGGCGCGTTGCGAAGGATGTTGCCCGCGCCGCCCACCCGCCGGACCCAGAGGGCCTCGCCGCTCGCACCGTCCACCGCCGAGAGCGTGCCGTCGCGGCTCGCCACATAGGCCACGCCGTCTGCTCCGGCGATGGGAGCCTCGACGGCACCGCCCGTGACGTAGAGCCAGCGCTGCTCGCCAGTCCGGGGGTCCAGCCCGTAGGCCGCGCCGTCGTCGGAGCCAATTACCACCGTGCCGCCGACCAATGCGGCGGAGGAGACTACTGCGCCGCCCGTCTCGACCTTCCAGCGCAGCGCGCCGCTCTCCGCGTCTACGGCGTAGACGTTGCGGTCCTCGCTGCCGAAGATGACGAGGTTGTCCACGACGAGGGGGCGGCTGGCAACGTTGTCGCCCGTTTTGAAGGACCAGAGGAAGATGCCGCGCGCGTCGAGCGCGTAGAGCCGCTTGTCGCTGGAGCCGAAGTAGAGCCGCTCGCGCGCTGCGTCGTAGGTGGGCGGGCTGTAGACCGTGCCGTCCGTGCGGAAGCGCCACCGGGCGCTGCCATCCAGCGCGGACGCATCGAGGGCCACCACGTCACCATCGTAGCCAGCGACGAGCAGGGCGGGCGGCTCCGTTGGAATCCAGACCGGGGGAATGGTGCTCCTGAGCGAGAGGCCGTTGGGGTCGAGGCCCCCCAGGCGGGAGAGCGCCCAGGCCGCGTCGTCAGGAGAGTTATCGGGCGCTTCGGAGAGGAGCGGGGCGGGCAGGGAGTCCGGCGCGGGCCAGAGCGTGCTGGACGAGACGAGCGCGCTTCGAGAGGTCATCTCGTCCCCGCCGTCGAACTCTTCTTCCGCGACGAGGCCGACGCCCGCGCAGTACCACTCGCGCCACATGGTTGGGAACGTCTGCTCCCCGTTCGAGAGGGTGTGGCGGCTCTCGAACCTCAGGCAATCCTGGAAGCGGCCCAGCGCGCTCTCGTAGGGGCCGCTTTCGAGCACCCGGCGGCTCCACTCGTAGCCGAGCGCACCGATGGTGCCCTCGCTTCGCCAGCTTCCGGCGCTGAAATCGGAGGGGGCCGTGAGGAGGGGCGGCGTCCAGAGGACTTCCTGAGCCGTCGCGTAGTTGTAGGAGCTGACGAGGTAGTCGCCGCTCGCGTCGCGCACGGAGAGGCTCATGGTGTCGGTAAGCTGCCCGCTCGCGTCAAGGGTGCGGTAGCGCGTCTGAACAAGCTCCGCGTTGTTGAGGCGGGCTATCAAATCATCGAAAGAGAGGTCGCTTTCACCCTCGCGCAGGAAGAGGCTTTCCAGGGCGTCGCGCGTGCCCTGGCTCAACTCGAAGGTGACGGAGCGCGTGCCGGGCAGCACCACCTGATTCAGGCTTTCCCACTGGCGCACGGTGCCGTCGGGGTTGTAGCGGACGAGGAGTTGCGCGTTGCCCTGCCGTAATGGCATGTAGCGGTCCAGCGCCGCGCCGCCGGGCGTGACGCGGGTGAGCCAGGGCCAGAGGAAGGCCAGCCCCACGAGGATGACCACCCCGAAGAGGAGCGTTAGCCCCAACAGGTCACGCCAGCGTGGAGGGGACGCTGGTAGGGGCTGCTCCGGGGAGAGGGTGCTTTGCACAGCTAGGCTTTCTAGCTAGAGGATGAGAGACATCGTTTGCGCCCGCGACTGGACAGGGAGCGGGGAGGGCTATGTTGTACCACCGATGGCTGACGCTGACAACCTCCAAAGGGCGAACAAGGAGGATGAAGGCTGGCGGGCGTTGGTGT
>DASVVH010000027.1:0-6100 GCA_036386615.1 Ardenticatenaceae bacterium | reverse complement strand
TGGCGAAGACACGAAAAGATCCGAAGCAGATGGCTCTGTTCGACATGGAGCCGGACGGGCAACTCGGCCCGCCCGTGACGACGCGGCCACCACTGACGGCGGAGTCGAGTCTGGCCGCCGCTGTTGGGGAGTGGGAGGAGTGGATGGAACGGAAGAAGTTCTCGCCGCACACCATCAAGTCCTTCCGCAGCGACCTGAACCTGCTGGCACGCTACGCGGGGCGGGCGACGCCGATTGGCAGGCTGGGGACGAGGGAGTTGCAGGAATTTTTGAAGTATCTTCAGGAGGGGCGGGACGCGCCGTGCTCGCCGAAGAGCTACCAGAGGCGCGTGACCTCGCTGAAGAGTTTGTTCAAGTGGCTGTACGACGAGAAGATACTGAACCGCGACCCAGCCGCGCCCATCATCCACGAGCCGGTGCGGATTCCGATGCCGGAGATTCTGTTCGAGGACGAGGTGGCGGCGATGCGGGCCGCCGCCGAGCGGCTGCGCCACGACCCTGAGAAGCCTGACGCGCGGCCCTATCTGTTGTTTACGCTGCTGCTGAAGACGGGGATGAAGAAGGGGGAGGCGGTGGGTATCGCGCTGGACCACCTGGACCTGAGCCGGGCGGAGGAGCCGACGGTGTACATTCGCTACAGCAACCCGCGCCACAATCTGAAGGAGCGGAAGCTGGCGCTGCCTGAAGATTTCGCGGCGGTCTACGAGGAGTACGCGGCGCAGCAGGAGCCGGAGACTCACCTATTCGAGTGTACGCCGCGCAATCTGGAGTACGTGCTGGAGGCGCTGGGCGAGGCGGCGGGGGTGACGAAGCATGTCTCGTTCGAGATGATGCGGATGACGTGCGCGGTGCGGGACCATCAGGCGGGGACGGACCCGGATGTGATTCGGCGCAAGCTGGGGTTGAGTGAGATTACGTGGCGAGATACGGGGGCGAGGGTGGAGCGGCTGGCCGCGCCGCCACTATAAGAAGGTCGCAAGAACCTGATGCAACTAGCCGCGCTTCAATTGCGTAAGGAGATGTAAGTCAATCCATCTTTAGATTTAGAAAGGACAAAGGAGTCACAATGAACATCTCTGATGAATCATCCAAAGAATTGATGTTTCAGTATGAGCAGCTTCGGCAGGAAATATTAGCTGGTGGTGGTATCACAACGCAAATCTTGGCAGCAGCAACCGTTATAACTGGCGCGATCATCAGTATTGTGTTTAGCAATGCTGTGGAAGAAGATTGGGCCAAGGGAGGATTGTTTTTTTCGCGGGGTTAATTGCCATCGCTGGTCTGTGGGATACCCTTGATCGAACCCGCGTCACACACATGATAGCATCGTATTTACGTACTTTTGTGGAACCGGAGACTCATACCATTCGTTGGGAGACTCGCCTCCAAGATTTCCGCAAACTCTCTCCGCCATCGCGCATAGAATTCATTCCTCCACAGTTCAGGATATATGCTTCATTGGTTGCAGTGAACTCTGTGCTATGCAGTGTACACGTATTCTGGGCACTTGATGCTCGCTACTCGAGTGCAATCGCAGCTGTTGGAGGTGTCGTCGTTGTGGCAGTTTCGGGTTGGGTCATTAAGCGGGCACAGAACATCATACGGAACCTTGTGATACCACGCGAGGGAGATACTGAGTCTATCTGGAAGAAGATAAAAGATAAGGAGGAAGCGGCCAAGGAGCAAACTCGCCTGAACACCTAAACAAGCTGACACCGAAGGAGCGAATTCGCTACTACCAAGAGCGGGCGGCGGAGTTTCAGGAGTCGCAGGTGACGGAAATCCAATCAACCGCAGACTAAATCTGAGCGTAAACGAGCAGTTAGCAGGGGCGGGTTCAAGACCCGTCCTTTTTGTTTGGGTGAAGGGTCAGGGTTGGGTTTGGTCGCCAGCGTTGGGGACCATCGGGATGAAGGAGTGGAAGATGGCCTGGTACTGCCAGACGGTGGCGCTTGGGCCGTCCTCGCCCGCGCCGCCGACGACGTAGACGTAGGGGTCACTGGCGGCAAGGGCGGCTCCGGCGGGGAGGGTGGCACCGGAGAGGGCGATGGTCTGCCACTGGCGTTCGGGGCCGCGTTCGAGGAGGGTGTCCGCGCCGACGAGGTAGAGGGCGTTGCCGAGGGAGACCATGCGTGGGGCGGCTTGCGGCGCGGGCAAGGGGGCCTCGGCGCGGAGGGGGTCGGCGGCGCGGGGGTCGAAATGCAGAACCTCGCTGAGGGCTTCGCCCGCTTCATCGGTTCCGCCCGCGAGGACGATGCCCTCCTGAATGGTGGCGGCGGCAAGGTCAGCGCGGGGCGAGGGGAGGGTGCCGAAGGGTTCCCAGGTTTCCTCGTCGGGCAGGTAGCGGTAGATGGTGCCCTGCGCGGCGGTGCCGTCGGAGCCGCCGAAGAGAAAGAGGTCGCCTTCAAAGGTAGCCAGGGCGCTGCGGGCGAGGGGCTGGGGCAGGGGGGAGAGTTCGGTCCAGTCACCCGTCGTGGGGTCGTAGCTCTGGACGGCGCTAACGGGCTGGCCGTCAGCATCCAGACCACCGACGACGAGGAGTTTGCCGCCATAGGAGATGGCGGGGGCAGAGGTGACGGGACGCGGCAGCGCGCCGAGGCTCTCCCAGCGGCCCAGAGCAGGCTCATAACTGTAGACTTCGCCCGCGACGCCGTCGTCTCCGGTGCCGCCGAGCAGGATGAGGTCGCCGCCAAAACTGACGGCGGAGGCATCGCTGCGGGGCGCGGGCAGGCGAGCGAGTTGCCGCCAGCGCACGACCTCCACGGTTGAAGGCTGGGTGGTGAGTGGCGCGGCGTTGGGGCGGAGCAGCACAATGAGCAGAAGGGCCAGCAGCAAGAGCACGGCGCTCCCCAGCAGGGCGGTTAGCCAGACGGGGAAGCGGCTGGGTTGCGGGCGCGTGGTGGGAACGAGCACTTCGGGCATGAGGACGGCGCGCCCGCCTGCGCTCGGCTCGGATTGGACGGTGTAGACAGCGGGGACGAGGGCGGGCGGTTCAGACGCGGCGTTCTCGTCCGCCGCAGGCGGTTCCCACTCGTCGGAGGAGGTGGGTGCTACGTCGGGTTCGGCGTGTGGGAGCTTGGGTGTGGCGAGGAGAATTGGAGGTTCTTCCCCTACGCCAGCACCGTTCTCGTCCACGCGGGCGACGCCCTCGACGTTGATCCAACCCTCGCGCAACACAACGAGCGTGGCTTCCGTTCGGGAGGCCACGCCTAGCTTGTCAAAAACGTTGCGAAGGTGAACTTTGACCGTATTGGGGCTGATGTCGAGCGCGTGGGCAATCTCCCGGTTGGAGGCCCCGGTGACGACCATCTGCATGATGTCCAGTTCGCGCTCGCTCAGGGGCGAGGGGTCCGCCATAGTGTTCCTCGACGTGTTTCGTCAACTACGGATTATGGCACGAGGACCCGGTTCAGGCAAGATGTGGGATATGAGATAACGGCAGGAGAGAAGGGCCGCTATGGGAAGCTAGCGTTGGACGGGCTGGGGCTTCTCTTTGGCGGGAGGGTGCGCGGAGGCAGGGTGGGGCCGCGCGTTGGGGCCGGGGCCGAGGTTGCGAAGGGGTTCGCGCTTGATGGAGGACGAGCGGGGGTCTTTCAGGTGTGCCACGGTTGCGCCTCTCTACTATGCCAGCCGATTCACCGTGATTCCGAACTGTCTGCTCGTGGGGAGGCGCGTTCGGTGGCCTCTGATTTCCTAGAGGCTGATAGTAGAGCGAGGGCATGAACCGAGGATGATAAAGCGCGGAGGGCTTCATGAATGGATTGTCATACGGCAGCCGTAAAATCGTTATTGGTAAAGTTGCAACCTTAAGAAATTTCTAGTTACTAAATTATTGCGGTGTACAAAAATATTACGTCAAGAAGCGTTGGTACCAGAGGAAAGGAACGACGACGCCAGCGAGGGCGGCGCTGCCTGTCACTTCGTCCTGCGCGAGCCACTCTGCCGCCACTGTCTCGACCCGCTCTTGCAGGTCGTGGGGGCGGGAGTCCATCGCGACGAGGGCATCACGGAGGGTGTGCCAGCGCCCCTCCCAACGGCCATCGAGCGCGGCGCGGAGGGTGGCGTCACCCAGAAGACTGGTGCGCTCGGCAACGCTACGGGCGAGGCGTTGGACGAGGCTGGGCGCGTTGAGGCCGCTGCCCTCGCTGAGGAATTCGGGCCATAGGTAGACGCCCGCGATGAGGCCGAGAAGGAACTGGTCGCCCGCAGGGGGACTGCCCGCGCCCAGCCCGGCCAGACTGTTGACGGCGGTCTCGGCGGCGGCGAGGTCGCCTGAGGCGAGAGCGGGGAGGAAGCCACCCAGCACTCGCGCCGAGCGCCAGCGAAAGAGACGGGCGTTGAGCGGCAGGTCCGGGCGGTCTGCCGCTTTGCCTAGGGGGCTGCCGGAGGCGATGGAGGCCAGGAGTTCGGGGAGGACGCCGGGAATGGAGCCTTCGGGCGCGCGGGCCAACAGCCAATCGCCGAGCAGCGCAAGACGGCGCGCGATGATGGTTTCATCTACGTCCAATACATCGCGGTCCCAGGTCAGGGTGCTCTCCCAGGGGCGAGTGCTGGGGAGGTGCAGGGTGAAGGCATCCCCGAACCAGAGTTCGGAGCCGACGCGCCAGCAGTAGAGGTTGCGGGGCAATTGCTCCCAGCGCTCAACCGCCTCACCGGGGACGACGATGTGGAAGGGGCCGTCACCGATGGTCTCGGTGACGAGGCGTACAATCTGACCTTCCTGGTCCACCAGGAGAACGCTGTGGGCGTCCGATTCCCAGACGCGGCCCAGCCAGTTCGGGGGCATGCGGGCCGCGGCGAGGTCGCCCCAGCTTTGAGCGGCGAGGGAGACGGGGACGGGACGGCGTTGCGAGGCCATCAGGTGGCCCCTTCCGGGTAGACGAGGCGGAGCCTCTGCTCGTCCGGCTCCCAGACGAGGTGGGCGCGGCCCTCAACGAGCGCCAGCAGGTCGCTACCGACGAGCCGCCGCCGCCAGCCGCGCAGCACGGCCAACTGCTCGCGCTCGTCCGGCGGGGAGGCGACCAACTCTTTCAGGTCGGCGGCGGTGGCAAGGTAGTTGGGGGCGATGCCGACCTCGTCGGCGCGGGCACGTAGCCAACTCTGCATCATGGAGACCAGTGAGCTTTCCTGCTCGGTGAGAGAGAGGTGCTGTGGGGGCCGCGGCCACTCTTTACGGGGCAGGGCCTTGCCGCGACGGATGGCGTCTAACATCTCTTCGCCGTGCCGTTCCCGCTCGCGCTCGTGCAGGCCGCGAATCTCCGATAGCTGTCTGAGCGATTCGGGTGTGCGCTTTACCAATTCCAACAGGATATTGTCGCGGACGATGAGGGAGGCGGCGCGGTTGCGGCGGACGGCTGTCTCCTCGCGCCACTCGGCAAGCTCGCGGAGAACGGCAAGGTCGCGCGGCTTCATGCGGTTGGCACCCGACACCCGGCGGTACGCCTCACGCGGGGCGACGCGGCGGTAGGCATCAGGGTAGGCCATCGCTTCCCACTCGGCGTCCAGCCAGTCACTGCGGTCTGCCTCCACCAGACGGGCCTGCAAGATGTCATAGACGGGGAGCAGGTAGCGTACGTCATCCAGGGCGTATTGAATCTGGGCGTCGCTCAGGGGGCGGCGGCTCCAGTCGGTCAGGGTCTCGGATTTGGCGAGGGAGACCCCTAGCAGCATCTCGACGAGGCGAGCGTACCCCACTTGCGCGCCCAGGCCCAGCATCGCCGCCGCGACCTGAGTGTCGAAGAGAGGGGCAGGTACGGTACCTGTGAGATTGAAGAAGATTTCAAGGTCCTGCGTGCCCGCGTGGAAGAGTTTAAGGGTATGGGGGTCGTTCAGAATCTCCACGAAGGGGCCAAGCGCGCCAAGCGCCCGAAAATCAACGATGGCCTGCACCTGTCGCGTCGCCACCTGGATAATTTCGAGTTGGGGGTAGTATTGATGCTCACGCACGAACTCGGTGTCAATTGCCAAAACTGGCGTGCCGCGCACCTGTTCGACGAGTGCTTCGAGTGCTGCTTTGTCGCGTACATACATAGGTTCAAGTCTTCGTTCGAGGGGTGAGTGGGGCAGGCAAAGCATCATCTGTTCCCTGGTTGGAGTCCTG
>DASVVH010000026.1:0-2772 GCA_036386615.1 Ardenticatenaceae bacterium | reverse complement strand
GGGGCTAGGGGGATACGTGCTGTGGCGCGTCGTGCAGGCGGTGCGGGACACTGAAGATAAAGGCTCCTCGCCGAAGGGCATCGCGCAGCGCGTCGGCTATATCTTGATGGGCCTGGCCTACGCGGGCCTCCTCTTCACAGCGCTGCAAGTTCTGCTGGGCCTCGCCGCGAATAGCGCGGAGGGCGGCGCGTTGGACGACTGGACGGCGCGGGCGCTGGGATGGCCCGGTGGCCCCTGGCTCGTGGGGTTGTTTGGGCTGGCAGTGATTGCGGTTGCAATCGAGGAGTTGTACCGCGCCCACCGCACCGACTTGTGCGAGAATATGCGGCTCGACCAGATGCACCGCTTCGTCGTCACCTGCGCGACTCTCGCGGGGAAGTTCGGCGTTACGGCGAGGGGTGTCATCTACGGAATCATGGGCGTCTTTCTGGTGCAGGCTGCCGTCGAGTACGAGCCGGAGGAGGTGGAGGGGCTGGGCGGGGCGCTGGAATGGCTGGCGCAGCAGTCGTTCGGTATCTGGCTGCTGGCCGCCGCCGCCGCCGGGCTGATGGCCTATGGACTGTATGCCATTCTGGAGGCGCGCTACCGCAGGTTTGAGGTGGACTAACAGGCGACGACCGACGACGGACGACGGACGACGGACGACCGACGACCGACGACCGACGACCGCTTAACGGCAACCCCGCGCTTTCGGCGTGTTCAGATTAACTTCGCTAGCCCACGCGCTCAAGTATTGTGACCATGCGGGTGGCGGGCGGTTCGCTTTGCCAGGGAACGGTGCTGTCCATCGCGCCGAAGCGCTCGCGCAGCCGCCACGTTCCACTGGCGCGAATCGCCGCTTCCATCTCTCCGGCCAGCCAGAGCCGGGAGAGCACCGTCTCCTGCTGGTGGAAAATCTCCTCCTCGTCCCGGTAGGCGCGTAGCGTCACGGTGAGCCGCCCCACCTGGGTCGCAAAGTCGAAGGGGTCGGTTGGCTCGCCCCAGGTGGTGTGAACCACAATCTCGCCGCTCTCGTCCTCCATCTCCCAGTCCGGCACCGTTCCCGGCTCGTCTGTGGCGAAGGCGTCGCGGGGGTGGCTCTGGTCCAGAACGTACAGCCCGCCGGGTACGACGTTCCGCGCCAGCGCTGACAGGTGTTGGAGCAGGTCGTCCAGAGTGAGCAGGTGGCTTGGGCTGTCCATCAGGCAGCAGGCCAACTCAACGGGGGTTTCCAAGGCGAAGTCCCGCATGTCCGCTACCAGCCATGTCAGGTCGGGGTCGTCACCACCGGGCTGTTGTTTCGCGTAGTCAATCATCTTCAGGTTAGCGTCAAGTCCCACTGTCTGCAAGCCGCGCGCGGCGAGGGTGCGGGCGTGCTGCCCCGGCCCACAGGCCAGTTCGAGGGCGCTCCGCGCTTCGCGCCCTGCCGCCAGCCGGAAGCGTTCCAGCATGAACGTACACTCGGCGGGCACGTCCCGCCAGCCGAAGGCGATGTCGTAGAACCGCGCCGCGTCGTAGATGCTCGTGCTCTCCATCCCGATTGGCCTGCCCTTTCGCCTCGAAGAACCTGACGAAAAAGCCAGCACCTCACATGCTGGCTTCTTTGCGTTCACGCTTGCGCGAGTTGATGCATACTACTTCGCTGCCCGCTCCACCGTTTCAAGCAAATGCTCTGTCACCTCGTCCACCGTGCCGGAGCCATTGACGCTGTGTAACAGGCCGCGCTGCTCGTAATAGTCGCGCAGGGGTGCCGTCGCCGACTCGTAGACATTGAGGCGGGCCTCGATAATCTCAGCGGTATCGTCGTGCCGCCCGCGCGCCAGGGCACGCGCCTTCAACTCCTCGTGCGGCACATTGAGGAAGAGAGCGGCTTCGAGCGAGCGATTCTGGCGCTCCAGAATGGCTTCCAGCGCTCTCGCCTGTTCGAGCGTGCGGGGGAAGCCGTCGAAGAGAATGCTCTGCTCCGCTTCCACCGCCGCCACTCGCTCCTCCACGAGCGGCACCATCACGGCATCGGGCACAAGGTGCCCCGCCCCCATGATGGAGGCCACCTGACGCCCCAGGTCGCTCCCCGACTCGACGGCACCTCGCAGCATCTCGCCCGTCGAGAGATGCACCGCGTTCAGCCGCTCGCAGAGCCTTTCGGCCTGCGTTCCCTTGCCCGCGCCGGGCGGGCCAAACAGGACGTAGCAGGGAGCGTTCATCGGTTGGTCCGAAGCTCCGAATCTACGGAAGTCTCGTGGTCCACGTTGGGTACCTGGCAGAAGGCCCCGTCGTGCCACACGCCCCGCAGGGTCTTGTACCCGCAGGAGTAGCAGGCGATTTCACCGCAGCGCTTGCAGCGCCCCATCTCGATTGCATCCACCCGGCACTTCGAGTTCGCGCACATGGCACGCTCCTTTCACCGTTCACCCGGCCCTATGCTACTGGCGCGCGGCGCTCCCGTCAATGTTGACGACCGACGACCGACGACCGCTACGACTTAACGGCATAACGCAAAGACGCAAAGGGAATCATTTGAAGAAACTTCTTTGTGGCCGTTCTTTGTGTTCTTTGTGTCTTTGTGGTGAAAATCCGTTGGCTGTTATCTCACATCTCACATCTCGTGCCAGTCTAGTGCAGGTTGGAGAAATTCCAAAGTCAGGGGTCGGATAGGTCGAGGTGTTGGAGGAGATAGTCACGGATTTGGAGGGCGAGGGGCGTGGTGATTTCGCTGGGCAGGGGGTCTTGAACTTTGTCGCCGAGGCCGCTGAAGACAGCAGGCCCCCGAAGGTCGTCGGGCCAATCGGGGAG
>DASVVH010000025.1:0-9829 GCA_036386615.1 Ardenticatenaceae bacterium | reverse complement strand
AGGCAGAGGTACGCTCACGCGCAGGGTGCCGCCCTCGCCCTGTGCCGTGACGATGAGGCTGCCGGTTTGCGCCTCCGCGATGGTAATAGCAGTTGAGAGGTGCGGCAGGTCCAGGAACTCCGCCAGCAGCACGCCCATCTGGCCGTGATCCTCGTCTACCGCCTTCCACCCCGTCCAGATGAGGTCGTAGTCACCGATTTTCTGGATGGCGGCCGCCATCACCCGCGCCCGGCCCAGCGGGTCCAGCCGCTCGAAGGCCGCGTCCTGAAGGTGGTATGCCTCGTCAGCGCCCATCGCCAGCGCCTTGCGAATCGTCTCCTGTGCCGCTTCCGGGCCGATGGTCACAATAGAAATCTTGCCGCCGCCCTGGCTCTCGACGAGGCGCAGTGCCTCTTCCAGAGCGTACTCGTCATAGGGGTTGATGACCCAGCTTTTCAGGCTGCTCTCATCAATCTGCCCGCCCACCACACCGATTCGCGTCTCGGTGTCGGGCACGCGCCTCATGGGAATAACAATGTGCATATCTCTCCTCGAACGTCGTTGTTCACAGGCCGGAGCGCGGCTCCAGCTTGACGTAAAAGCAACTATTATAGATGCTAAGGCGCACAAATTGTATCAGGGTCGCGGGAAAGCGCCAAAAACCAAACGCTCATTTGGTTATCATCATTGGCTTGAGCACAGGCGAGGAGGCACATGCGCTGGTTGCGGCGTGGCGAGGGGAAAAAGGAGAAGGGTGGGGCGCTTACGCCCGATGAGGCCCGCGCGGCCCTGGCCGACTTGCGCCAGCAAATCGCCGCCGGGATGCAGGCTCAACAGTGGAGTGCCGTGGCGGACGACATGGTGCTGGCAATGCAGTTCCTCCGCGACACCTCCGCGACGACCCCCGTCACGCAGAGCACTCTCGCCGAACTGTACAGCCAGTGGGCCATCGCCATCAACGAGCAGCGCCGCTACGAAGAGGCGTACACGATGCTCCAGACCGCCGACCTGCTCTGGAACCTGGAGCACGAGCAGGCCGTCGCCTGGGCGCGGGAGCAGGGCATCACCTTGCAGGGGGAGGGCACAGCGCCGGACCTGGGCCTCGTGCTGGCCGTGCTGGCAGCCCTCTCCGAGAATGCCGCCCGCTTCGATAGCGACGACACCGGGCGCATCCTGACCCAGATGGTCGCCGTCGCCGACCTTGCCGGAGACGAGCAGGCGCGGTGGATGAGCCGCAGCCGCCTCGCCAGTTGGAGCGCCGAGGAGGAAAACTGGAGGACGCTTCTCACCCTCGCGCGGGAGATGGTGGCGCTCGCGCGGGAGCAGGGCGACCTGCTCCGCCTCCTCGAAGCGATGCGCCAGTTCGCTGAAGCCTACGCGGGCATGGGCGATATGAGCCGCACAATCGAAGTGCAGCGCCTCGTCGTAGAAATCGCCCGCACAACAAACCATCCCTCGCTCGAACGCGAGAGGGAAGAGCTACGAAACCTGCTCGATGCTACAGGGGATTCTTCCCGCCTCTCGTCACACTGATAGGGCTGTGTCAACGCCGCGAATTTGTAATGTACCTACAAACTACAACGCAGCTACTTACCACTATACTGGCCTTTTTCGCCCGCCAATACTGGCCGTTACTGGCCGATACTGGCCTCCGGCCCGTGCGGCCCAATTCTCGTTCCCTCTCCTCCTTCGCCTATCCAACCTTGACGCAGACTTGGTCACGCCTTGCCGTTACCCAGTTAGAAGTAGGCACGCTTATTGCCCTCAAGAACGAACACGCTCCCTGCATGTCATGCTGAACGAAGTGAAGCATCCACCCAGCATGCACCAACGAAGTACCTGCCCCCCATGCTCAACCCACTCGTTCCGCGCCTCCCAACTGGACCTACACCAAACTGGGTAACTGCAAGGTGGTCACGCCGATTGATAGCTAACCTGCCACCTGCTATCTTATTGGTATGCGCCTCATCTTCCTCTCCCCCCTCGTTCTCTTCGCCCTGCTCCTCTACCTCGCCGGAAGTGGTCAGGTGACGGCCCTTTCCTCCTCGCAAGCGGGACCGCAACTCATCCACTGGCGCGCCCGCGACGGAGCCTTCTCCTCCTGGGAGCTTCACGGCGCGGAACTGGCCCCGGATGGAACAGTTCATCTCTCGGCGGGCGCGGGCGAGACCAAAGGCATTTTTCACGGCGACATACTGAGTCCCGAAATGGCGACCCAGCCCTTCGAGGAAGCCATAGCCTCCTGGAACGTGCAGACACCCCCCGGAACCTGGATTGACGTGGAGATGCGCGTCTGGATTGGCGAGGAGGCCACCGACTGGTTCCAGATGGCGACGTGGACCTCCGCTTCCAGCGGTTCCATCCGGCGGCAGAGCATCGAGGGGCAGGGCGACGAGCGCGTAGCCATCAACGTGGATACGCTCGTATTGAAAGAAGGTGCGGGCCGGGCGGATAGAGTTCAGCTTCGCCTCCGCCTGTTGAGCAATGTAGCAGGCGCGTCCCCATCCGTGCAGGGTGCGGCGCTCGCACTCTCGGACCATCATGTCACCAACCCCCCCCTCTCTACTGGCAACCCTGCCCTATGGAACCGTGCTCTCCCAGTGCCCCCCTGCTCGCAGATGGTCTACCCCGATGGGGGCGAGGTATGGTGCAGCCCAACCGCCACCTCGATGGTCCTCGGATATTGGCGGCAGCAGGCAGGCGAGGAAGCTGGCTCGTGCGAGGAGCGGGTGCGGCACGCCGTAGATGGCGTCTTCGATTACGTCTACGAGGGGCACGGCAACTGGCCCTTCAACGTGGCCTACGCCGCGACACATGGGCTTGAGGGCTACGTGACGCGCCTGCGCGGCCTGGACCAGGCCGAAGAGTGGATTGCGCGTGGCGTCCCCGTAGTGGTGAGCTTCGGGTGGGACGAGGGAGACCTGGACGGCGCGCCGCTCCCACAGAGCAACGGCCACCTCGCCGTGCTCAGTGGCTTCGACGCCAGCGGCAACCCCATCGTCCACGACCCGGCGGCCCCCTCCGACGCCGCCGTGCCCCGCGCCTATCCTCGCGCCCAGTTCGAGCGGCTGTGGCTCGCCCATTCAGGCGGCACTGCCTACATCATCGCGCCACCCTCCTACTTCGACCCCCCGCTGCCTCTCTATCTTCCTCTCATCACGCGCTAACCCCTCTGGCTCCTCCATCTCTCATCTCTGTTGGCTTCACGCTTGCTTGAATGACAAAACTAGCCACCTCACCTATAATCGGGTATCGCAGTCCGAGAATGACAAAAGGAACACCGAAGTATGATTAGTGCAAACGATATTCGCCCCGGTTCCGTCTTTGAACTGGATGGCGACCTCTACCGCGCCGTATCGCAGAGCCAGACCCACATGGGACGGGGCGGCGCGACCGTGCGCGTGAAGATGCGAAACCTGCGCTCCGGCTCCACCTTCGAGCGCACCTTCAGCCCCGATGACCGGGTGCAGGACGTGCGCCTCGAAACCCGCCCCGTCCAGTTCCTCTACGCCGACGGCGACCTGCTTCACTTCATGGATACGGAAACCTACGACCAGCCCGTAATCAGTGCCTCCGCCCTCGGAGATCGCCTCCAGTATCTCAACGAGAACATGCAGTTGGGCATCTCCTTCTACAACGACGAGGCGATTGAAATCGAGCTTCCCGCCCACGTTGACCTCCAGATTACCTACACCGAGCCTGGCTTCGCGGGCGACACGGCGCAGGGTGCCACCAAACCCGCCGAGACCGAGACTGGCGTCACCGTACAGGTACCCCTCTTCGTCAACATCGGCGACAGGATTCGCGTGGACACCCGCAACGGCCAATACATCACCCGCGTCTAACAGGAGCAACCCCGATGGCCGACAAGCGGCGCATGAACGACCCCACTCAAACGCACTTCACCATCAAGTGCCCCGCCTGCGGCCAGCAGTACGGCATCCTTGGCATCATGGTGCAGGACAATCAGGTCATGTCCTGTTCACGGTGCAACGCCAATTTCCAACTCCACATTCGGGACAACGGGATAGAACCCTACCTTCTCTCCCCCGCGACGGGCGGAACCTTCGGCCCCGCCGAGGGTGAATCCCGCCGCTAGCCACTCCTATAGCATCAGCCCTTGAACAAACGCCTTGAGATCTATAAAACAGCGCCCGCCTCCTGATGGCGGGCGCTGTTTTGTTCGATTACCCCAAATACCACTTGAACCTGGAGGTGGCGCAAAACAGGCGGTCAGAGGAGCCATGAACTCCCCGGAGGGGAGTGGCGAAAGCTGTAGCCGAGGGTGGAGCGTAGCGCAACCCTCGGCGGCACCCCAACCAATTTGTGCCACTTTCACAATGAATTGGGTTTAGCAATGCCATCAACAGCAGAACTCACGAACTCTAATTGCATCAACTGATGGCACAAGCTGTTATCCCGTATCCCGTATCCCACATCCCACATCCCACATCTCGCATCCCGCATCCCGCATCCCGCATCCCCCTAGGTAATAGCACCTTTCTTGCTCCAATAGAGTGCAGACCGATGAAAGGAGACCCTATGTTAGACAGCGCCAAGTTATCAAAACTAAGCGAGTACCGGAATGGTGACGCACCCGTAATGAGCATGTACCTCCCCGTTGACCGCGACTCGCCGCAGGACAAACACCTCATCCACTTCAAGAACCTGCGCCAGGAGGCGGAACAGCACAAAGAGCAGTACTCGAACGAGGTCTGGCAGCAGGTGGAGGCCAACCTTGACCGCGCCGAGCGGTGGCTGCGGGACAACGAGACCGACGTTCGTGGTGGCGAAGGGGTCGCTATCTTCGCCAGTGGCGAAAAATTGTGGCAGACCGTCGTCGTTCCCTACGAACTCGACGCTACCGTGACGCTAGGTGACAGCCCGCGCCTTCGCCCGCTCTATCGCCTGCTCCAACGCTTCGAGCGCTACCTCGTCATCCTCAGCGATGCCCGTGACGCCCGCGTCTTCGTCATCACCCCCGACGAGACGAGCGAAGTCGCGCAGGTCGAGGACGACACGCCGAACCGCCACCAGCAGGGCGGCTGGGCGCAATCCAAGCTCCAGCGCCATCAGGATAAGATGGTGGACGAGCATCTGGAAAACGCCGCCGATATCGCCTTCAACCTCTTCCAGCGGCGCGGCTTTGATGGGGTCATTCTCATGGGCACCGAAGACCGCACCAACCGCCTCTCCGACCTGCTGCACCCTTACCTGCGCCAGCGCGAGTTGGCCCGCACCGCGATGGACACCACCGCCAGCGCCAACGAGGTAGCTGAGAGAGCGCTGGAACTCGCCCGCGAGGGTCGCCGTGAGCGCCAGTCGGAACTGCTCAAGCACTGGGAAGATGGGCTTGGCGGCGTGGCGACCAGCGTCGGCGGCATTCCCGACACCCTCGAAGCTGCCCAGGAGGGCAAGCTGATGACGCTATTCATGCGCGAGGACTTGACGGCACCGGGCAGTATCTGTACCCAGTGTGAAGCGCTCACAGCCAAGACCAGTGGCAAATGCGACTACTGTGGCGGTGAACTGCGCCGCGTGGACGACCTTACCGAGGCGCTGACGGCTGCGGCCATCAGCCAGGGGGCCGAACTCGTCTTCCTCGCCGCCGATGGTGAGGCCAACCGTCTGAACGACCAGGAAGGTGTCGGGGCCATCCTGCGCTACGCGACCACCCCCGCCACAACCGGATAGCACCAATTCTCGTATAGCACCTGCGGCGCGTCTTTCGAGGCGCGCCGCTTGCATGTAGGAGATACGGAATACGGGATACGGGATACGGGATACGAGATGTGGGATGTGGGATGTGGGATGTGGAATTCATTGGATAAACTCTTCGCGTCCTTCCACTTTGCGGTATGCCGTGCATTCCGCATTCGCACTTCCACATTCCGCATTCGACGAAGGAGTAGGCTGTGGAGTTACTTGACCTCATCGCGGCGCTGCTGGTCCTGGCCGGAATGCTGGGCGTGCTGCTCCCCGTGCTGCCCGGAACACCCCTCATCTTCGCGGGGGCGCTGGTATACGACTACGCGCACGATTGGACGGCCTTCGGATGGGGCTGGCTGGCGGTGCTGCTGCTGTTGACGTTGCTGTCGGAGATTGGCGATTGGGCGTTGGGCCACATCGGTGCGCGGCGCGGTGGCGCATCGTGGAAGGCCCTGCTGGCGGGCGCGGTGCTGGGGATGATAGGTCTCTTCCTGCTGCCGCCATTCGGCTTTCTCATCGGCTCAATCGTGGGCGTCGGTGGTGTCGAACTGCTCTCCTCCGGCGACAGGAGGCGGGCGCTCCGCGCGAGCGGGGGCTGGTTCGTGGGATGGGCACTCAGCCTGCTCCTTCAGGGCACCGTCGCCGTAATCATGGTGGCAATCGTGCTCTGGAGAGGACAGTACCCGTAGAGAGGAATGGAATCATGGACAACGTAACCTGGAGCGAGGTTCTGCGAACGCTCCTCATCATATCAGGTGTATCGCTGGTGCTGGCGACGCTGCTGGGCATCTGGGTGTGGCATCGGGTGAAGCGGCTGCGCCTGCCCGACGACGCCACCTTCGTGGAGGCGATGCGCCTCACGCCCTTCAGCGACGTCCTCTTTCTGGACCTACTGGACCTGGGGCTGGACATCTTCGCCGCGCCTGTGGGGTGGTTCATTTTGGGGCGGCTGGGCCTGCGCCAGTTACGCGGGGCGACCATGCTGGAAGCCGTCATCCCCGGCACGCAGTTCCTGCCAACCATGACGACAGCCTGGGTACTCGTGCGCCTCTTCGGCCCCAGGCTGGACGAGATACCCTTCCTCAACGAGGCGGTGAACCTGGGTGCGAAGAAGCGGCTGCAAGACATTCCGCGCCGCTACCGAAGCTAACACCAGTAGGCAGTTCTACCAATGTGCGGCTTCAGCATCCCTGCTGAGGCCGTCTTATGTGAAGCAAAGCCAACAAAAGCCAACATTGAAGCCTTATCAATGTTGGCTTTTGTTGACATAAAGTGCGCCTTTGCTGAACAGCCACCCTTGTGCGGCACGCTTAAAGCAGTGGCAAAACCATCTCTCCGCAAGGCACCGTAGACCTACCTCACCCTGCCACCTTAGCAGCCAAGTAACCTCTCAACTTGTCATAATCATCGAACAGCAGGCTAGAACATTACAGCTTGTTCATCTTCGGACCAATTCCTCAGGATTTTGGCACCTGAGGTCTTTTATACTGTAGAAACACACGTTTTTCTGGTTGTGCGGACTAGCGCAACCCATTCCTTGAAACTCAGGAGGAACTCAGGAGGAAACATGCCGTTCTTTGTGGTCGTTCTTTGTGTCCTCTGTGTCTTTGTGGTGAAAAATCCGTTATTCGTTGCCGTCCCGCGTCGAACGCGCATGATAGCGGCTCAAATGTCAACTACTCCATGCTTGCCCAGTGCGCGCTACAGACACGATGTCAGGCACCCCTGTGGGACATTTTCAAGGCTCCACGCCTCCTCCATCTCTGATAGCCGCTCCCCTCAACATGACATGCATATTTTCGATGTCATGAAATGTACATATGTTTATTGTCAACTTCCACCCACCCTACCCTCGCTCCGCCTCTACCCTCCGTAAACTACCCCTGAATCTACCCTCTTTAGGCGAACCCCTCTCCTACCCACTCCGGTAATAGAGGCAGGCAGTGACGCGAGCACAAGTAACGCCGCTCGCTGCCCAATCATCCGCTTGTCTCGATGCCTGAAGGAGGAGAATCATGAGACATTTGCTGTTCAAGGCAGTGCTGCTGCTCTGTCTAATCGCGCTGGTCGCCTGCGGTGCCCAGCCACAGGCGGAACCCGCCGAACCTGCCGAGCCGGAGACTGTTGAGGTCGAGGTGCCGGTCGAGGTCACCCGCCTCGTCGAGGGGACACCTGTCACGGAAGTTGTGACGCGGACGGAGATTATCACCGCCACCCCCGAACCGACGCCCGACCTGCCCAAGACGCTGGTCGTCTGTATGTCGCAGGAGCCGAACACCCTTATCTGGTCCGAGAGCGCCCTCGTCACAACGGCTGTGCTGGAGGCTGCTCAGGAGCTCGTGTACGACAACAACGAGTACGGCTATCAGGCGAACCTCGTCGAGAAGCTGCCCTCCTTTGAGGACGGTGATGCCGCTACCGAAGAGGTTACTATCACGGCGGGGGATGTCTTCTACGACGTTGGCTCCGACCGCGTTCTGACCCTCACCGAAGGCATGACCGAGAGCTTCACCCTTGCCCAATTCGAGGGCGACCCACTCGTCGTCGAGCAGTGGGACGGCAGCGCCCTGAGCACTGTTCAGGTCAGCGCCGAGTGGACGCTAGTAGAGGGTCTGACGTGGGAAGATGGCACGCCCGTCACCGCGCAGGATTCCGTCCTCGCGTGGGAACTGGCCCGCGACCCGAACTATCCCGGCCAGGACAAGTACGTCGCCGACCGTTCCGCCAGCTATGAGGCGGTGGACGAGCGCACGATTCGCTGGACGGGTCTGCCGGGCTACACCGACAGCACCTACTTCATCAACGTATGGAATCCCCAGCCCAACCACCTCTACGGGGAGATGGACTTCCTGGAAATTCAGGAAGACGAAGGTGCCAATCGCGACCCGCTTGCCTACGGTGCCTACATGGTGGACGAGTGGATTGCCGGGGAGAGCATCACCCTTACGCCCAACCCGCACGCCCATCGCGGCGCGCCGCCCCTGGACGAACTAATCTACCGCTTCGTGGGCGATACGAACCAACTGGTGGCCCAGCTTGCCTCCGGCGAGTGCGACATCGGCACTCAGGACTCCGCCTTTGAAGGCTCGTTGCCGCTCATCCGGGGCTTCGAGGAGCAGGGCCTGATGGACATCGTCGAGGTGGCGGGCACCTCCTTCGAGCACCTGGACTTCAACCTCCAGCCAGTCGAGGGCTATACGGGCGCGGCGGCCACGCTGACCGACAACGCGGGTGGCCTGCTCTTCCAGAACCGCGACTTCCGCTATGCCATCGCGCACTGTATTGACCGTCAGGCCATCGTGGACCAAGCGGCCAACGGTGGGGCCTTCGTGCAGCACTCCTACACCGCGCCGGACCACCCACTCTACCCTGGTGATGAAACCCTCACCATCTACGAGTTCGACCCGGAGCGTGGGCGGGAACTGCTGGCGGGCCTCGGTTGGGAAGACACCGATGGCGACGGCATCCTCGACAAAGACGGCCAGACGTTGAGCTTCGTCCACAGCACCCGCACCAACCCGTACCGCCAGGCCGTGACGCAAATCGTCAACCAGCAACTGCTGGAGAACTGCGGCATCCAGACGGAGATTGAACTGGTCGGCTCCGAGTACTTCGCCGACGGCCCCGACGGCCCGGTCTTCGGACGTGCCTACGACATGGGCCAGTTCGCCTGGAACACGGGCGTGGAGCCGCCCTGCAACCTCTACCTCTCGGCCCAGATTCCGAACGAGGTGAATGGTTGGGGCGCATCCAACAACCTGGGTTGGAGCAATCCTGAGTTCGACGCGGCCTGTACGGCAGCGCTTCAGGCGACGGACGCTGACGCAAAGGTTGAGGCACACGCCGAGGCGATGCGAATCTTCTCCGAAGAGCTGCCCTCGCTCGTCCTCTCCTCAAAGGCAAAGATTGCGGTGGTACGCCCCGGCGTTGAAGGCGTCATCATGGACCCGACTAACAACTCCGAGATGTGGAACGTCGAGAACTTCGACATCACCCTGGACCAGTAAGCAGATACCAACCAGAGTGGCGGCGCGGAGCCGCGCCGCCACTCTTGAACGCTAACAATCGAATACCTGGGCTTTCCGGCGCGGCCCGGCTACGGGTTTCGCGGCGTAGCGTGATGTTCTCCTCCCGGAATGAT
>DASVVH010000024.1:0-5792 GCA_036386615.1 Ardenticatenaceae bacterium | reverse complement strand
GGGGTCGTTGACGTTGGTCTTGTCCGAGATGAAGAGTTCCACGCGGCACCCGGCACAGCCCCAGCCCATCACCTCGTTGCTGTTGGCGCGTTCGATCCAGGGCGCGGCAAGTCCATGATTGGCGGTAAAGGGCTGATTGGTTGCGGGGTCCGTGGCGGTGAGCAGCTTGATGCCCGCGCCCTTGTTATTGTAGATGGAGTTCTGGCTGAAGGTGTTGTACTGCGCCCGCTCGAAATTGTCCTCATCATAGCGCGTTTCGGCATAGTTGGACAGGCGGATGCCGTCCTCGGCGCTGTTGGCGATGACGTTGTTGCGAATGAGATTGTACTCGCTGCCACCTGCAATGAAGATACCGGAGCGGCCCCTCGTCTGAACCGAATCTAGTCCGTTCCCCAGCGCCGTGACTCCGTCCGCCGCCACGCCAATCAGGTTGTTGTAAATTTCATTGTGCTTGATTTTGGCCCACATGCGGATGCCGTTGGCACCATTGCCCGCCATGACATTGTTGTAGATGTAGTTCCCTGACGTGCCATCTTCAAGCGAGAGGCCATTCTGCCCGTTGCGGACAGAGAAGGTGCCCGTCGCATCGGTACCGAAGTAGTTTCCGGTGAGGTGGTTGCGATTGAGAGCGGGAGCATGGGAAATTTCCATGCCGTCTGAGGTGTTGCCACTGATGATGTTACGTTCAAGGGGCGTGAGGCCACCCACCCAGTTCTGGTAAGGTCCGGCGTTGAAGTCCAGACCGTCGGCCACGTTACGAAGGACGGTACGCCCATCGGATTTAACTCCGATGTAATTACCCACGATGCGGATGTTGTTCGTGTAGTTGCCGTCCAGGTAAACCCCATGCTGGCCGTTGCCGGAGAGAATGTTGCGGGCGGCGGCGGCTTCGGCCTGGGTGGTGCAGCGCACGTATTCGTTAGCTCTGGTGACGTAGCCACACCCCACGACGTTATAGGCCGGGCCGTGCGAGAACTGAATACCATCGCGGTAGCGCCCAGTGCTGGCCGTGTTGGGGCGCAGGAAGGTTTCGGCGGCGTTGCTACCGAGGATGTTGCCCTGAAACCGGTTGTACCAGCTTCCACCACGAACAACGACGGAGATGTCCCAGTTATAGACTGCAAGGCCACGAATGACGTTGTGGCTGGAGAGAATGGTCAGGCCGTTGATTTCATATTTTAGTGGCCCTTTCAGTTCGACGCGGATGCTGGCATTGCTGCCGACGCCAAGCGTGTTGGGCTGCGCGTTGCACTGGGAGTAGCCATCAATGATGATGCCCTCGTTGTAGGCATCGTCAATGGTGATGCCCGTCGTCGAGTTGATGGTGACGAGCGCGGGGCAGGAGCCATTCGTGTTACGGACGTTGAAGTTGATAGTGTCCTGACCCTGGCGAGCGCTTGCCTCTTGAATGGCGGCGCGCAGGGTGCAGATGCTGCCGTTGTTAGTGGTGCGGCAAACGCCGTCGCCTCTGGTCCGATCCGACTCATCGCCCGTCGAGTTGACGGTGAAGACGGCGGCAGGCGCGCGCGAGTCGGAGAGGGGAGGCAGCGGATTCTCGGGGTCGGCAGGTTCGCCCCACCGCGCGAGGACGAGTTGCACGTCGGCCACATCTATACAGCCGTTGCCGTCTACGTCCCGGTCGGCGAAGCCCTCGACCATGCAGCTTCGGTCCTGCTGCGCGCCAAGCCAGGGTTGAATGACAGCCCAGGCGTCGCCCTCGCCGATGACGAGGTTGTCGGTAAAGTCGAGGCGCGAGGCGGGTACGGCACTGCCGCCGGACTGGTCAGGCTCCTGAGCGTGGGCGGCACCGGGGCCGCGCAGCAGGAGGGCTGCCAGCAGTAGGATACAGGCGAGGAACCAGACTCTTCGGGTGGTTCGCATCAATATGTGCACAGACATGGCTCTACCTTTCGACGACGAGAGCAGGCTAGGAGATTTTCACAGGTTATGGGCTGGCCTTACTGACCGGAAACGTCAAGAACCGCGTCGAGGCTGCTCTGAGAGAGCGTCGCGCCCTGGGGGTCCACCAGCTTGACGCCTTGCAACTGTAGGAGATATTGCCCCGGCTGCTCGACGTAGAAGGTGAAGGTCGCCAGTTCGACGTGCCCATTCACGCCCGCGGCCTCCTGCTGCACGCGGCCCTGTAGCACCTCGGAGCAGTTTTGAACGGGGCAGGAGGCCGCGCCGATGACCACCGAGTCGCTGCGGAAGACGGGGCCGAGCGCGAGTAAGTCACGCCCACTGGTGCCCAACTGTTCGGGCAACTGTGCCCCGGTCAGCCTGAGTTGGGCCGGGTCGTAGTGAACGGCAGCCTGAAAGCCACCGAGGTTTTCAGCGTTGTCGGCCACGAGCTTGACCTCGATGAGGTCGCCGGGGGCCGCGCCCTGTGGCACTTCCAGGCTGACTGTCGTGCCCTCCGCTGCTGCCGTCGCGTTCCCGTTCAGGAGCGCGACTCCGGCGAGGGCGAAGAGTATCACCGCCATGATGAGCAGCGGATAGGTGTATTGACGCCTCAAGGAACTTCTGTTCATTTCCTGCCGTCCTCTCAAGCAACGACGTTGGCCTGTTACTGCAAGGTAGGTAAGCGTGTAGAAGGGTTCAAACCCTCGCGCGCTTCTTTTATGGGTCTAGCGGGCGGGTTTGACGGCGCGCACGAAGAGTTTGCTGGCGAAGTAGCTGCGGTTCCCGTCCGCGAAGATGCTTTCCAGCTTCGCCGCCGCGTCCGGGCTGGCGCGCCGCACGAAGCGGACGCCAACGGGCGAGAAGCCGTGAAAGGTAATATCCGGGATGCCCTCGAAGACGCCGGGAATCTGGTGCGGCCAAATAAAGGAGTGGGCGCGCCCGCGCTCCCGTCGCCACCGCAATTCTCGAATCCAGTTGGCGATGCCACCTGCGAGGGCGCTGTCGAACTGGAGAAGCATGACGCCGCCGGGCTTCACGACGCGCCACATCTCCTGAACGAAGGGGCGGTAGAGCTTGACGGGGAAGAGGTGGAAGAAGCGGATGGAGTAGAGGCCGTCAAAGGTGCCGTCCTCAAAGGGCAGCGCCCGGCCCGTCCCCTCTACGCAACTGAGGCTCGATTCCTCGTCCTGGCTGGCCTTGGCACGGGTTTCGAGCAGCATGTTGTAGGTGAGGTCGAGGGCTGTCGTTTTCAGCCCCTGCTCGGCCATGTAGGCGGCGATGCGCCCGGTGCCGGTTGGCACGTCGAGGACGGTCTGCCCCGGTTTCAGCCCAAGCAGTTCAAAGATTCTCACCTGCTCAAGCGAGTTGAAGCGTTTGGCGTCGTCGTGGCTGAAGCGAGATGGGTCGTATTGGCCTGCGTGCTTTGTGTACCACTGCTGGTAGTGCTGCTCGAAATCGCGGATGGTCGAGTCCGAACCATTGGATGAGAGGGATGTGCTGGCTGTCATGAATATGGCTTCTCCTGTGTGGCCGTTGTCATGGAGGTATCACCCAGGCGTAATATAGGGAAATACCGATGGTAAATAGCCTAACAAAAGAGCAAGCGGTACGCAGTAGGACAAGGGGCCTAAAGAGACGGTTTCAGTCTAAAATGCTATCTCCGGCGGGACGAAAGACTGAGCCAAAGGTACCACGCATAGGCGCTGTGTTCCTCGACAAAAAACGAGCCTGGGGGAGCAGGCGCGCGAACGGTTGGGCTGCCGTCGGTTGGGGATGGTCTGTCTACATTGGTACTCATGTTATTGTAACATATATTTAAACGGATGGGAAGAACCTGGAGTACTCCAAACAGGGCTGTGGCAAAATGGGAGAGGAGAAGGGAGAGGGAGCGAGAAACGGGTCGCACGGCACAGAGACCAGTATCGGCCAGTAACGGCCAGTACTGGCGAACGAAAAGCGGCCAGTATAGTGATAAGTAGCTGCTTCATGTATGTAAGATACATCACAAGGCGCGCGACTTTGACACAGCCCTGGTACTCCAAAGTGTTTCCTAAAGCGGGTCTTAGCAAACCTGTAGCCGAAGGTCCCGCCCTCGTAGAGCGACCCCGCTCTACTCGGCTCCACACTCGGCTATTCACCCCAAGCGGTGCTCAGACCGCCTGGGACTCCGTATGGTTTCGCCACTCCCCTCCAGGGAGTTCATGACCCTTTTGCCAGCGACTTTCACATTGCGCCTTGAATCTGTTGGCATCAGGACCACTAGAGACAGCCTCCCCATCGCGGGGAGGCTGTTCGTGGGGCTGAACTGCTTGTCTACGGGAGGGTGACGAACTGGCCCAGGAAGCTGCGCGCGGCCTCGGTGTCGAGGCGATAGGTGACGTTGGTGGCCTTGCAGAACCAGTCACCCGTGATGGTGGTGCCAGCGATGACGTTCGTCTCGGTTGAACCCGCACCGAGGAAGTTCGGGCCGCCGGAGTCGCCGTAGCAGGTGCCGCCGTCGCCCGTTGCCTGGTTCTGAGAGAGACGCAGGTAGGCGGGGCCGAGGGCGTTGAAGGAGGAGACGGCGTACTCGCGGATGTCGTAGTAGGCGTTGACCGGGCCGCCGGGCTGGTTGACCGCCTCCTGCGAGCCGTAGCCGACGGCGGTGAACTGCTGGGTCTGCTTCAGGCCATCCAATTGGCCGCGCCTGGGCAGGCGGGCCGGGGTGATGCCGCGAATGGGCTTGTCGAAGACGACTACGGCGATGTCGTGGGGGTCGTCCTGGGACCAGGTGTAGCGCGGGTCGCCGTAGAAGGTGCCCCGGTAGAGCTTTGCGCGCGAGGTGTATTCGGAGTCGAAGGTGACGTAGACGGTCGGGCTGTCCTCGGCGCAGTGGGCGGCGGTCAGGAAGACGGTGGGGGAGATGAGCGTGCCGGAGCAGTAGGGGTAGCTCTGACCATCATAGGTTCCGACCAGCGCGCCGACGTTGGGGTGGCGGTTGCCGTCCGGCTGGCCGTAGGTGATGGCCCAGGCAGGGACAGCAAAGAGCAGCAAGGCAAAGACGGCCAGTACAACAGCCTTCAGACGCATAAAGTCCTCCTCAGAGTAGGGGTGAGTGGTACGGCTAGTTTAATCCTGCTGCCGCGTCTTGTCCAGTGCCCCAACGGGCGACGACCGACGACCGACGACCGACGACCGCTAACGGAAAGCGAATGCAAAATTCAAAATTAAAAATGCAAAATGAACGGCGACGGATGAACGGCATAACGCAAGGACGTACCAACAGTAGGCGCTATAGGCGAAGATGCAGGGGGATGTTTCAAGAACGAAATGCCTCTTTGTGGCCGTTCTCCGTGTCCTCTGTGTCTTTGTGGTGAAAATCCGTTAACCCATATCCCATATCCCACATCTCGTATCCCGCATCCCACATCTCGCATCTCGCATCTCGCATCTCGCATCTCGCATCCCGACTTCCGCATTCCATATTCGCATGGCATAATCGCGCTATCGAACCTTCGCTCGGCTGAGGCACGAATGGGCTCACTGGAAACGTGGGGGGCACTCGCCGCCACCTTGCTCCTCATCGAATGTATCATCTTCAATCTTATCTGGCTGGGCCTGGCCTTCGGGCTGTGGAAGGGGTCCGCCTGGCTGCGGAACAACGCGCAAAAGGGGCTGGTGAAGGTCTCGGAGTACCTCACTCTAGGACAGCGCTACACGCGGCAGGGGCAGAGCATCGTGGCCTCGCCTTTTGTGCGGATGCGCGGGCGCGTGGCAGCCTGGCGAGCGACGCGGGCAAGGCTGAGAGGGTAACAATCGTGCAACAATGGGAACTGTTCTGGGGAGCGTTTGGCCGCTTTGGGCTGGTGTGGTTCGCCACATCGGGCCTTTTCGTCATCGTGGTTCAGGCG
>DASVVH010000023.1:0-7773 GCA_036386615.1 Ardenticatenaceae bacterium | reverse complement strand
CATACCCATTGGCTGCGTATCGATTAATCAAAGTTTGTAGCCCAGAAACTGTTCGTGACCGTCCACGAGTCTATCTGTTGAAGGCTTGCACCCGAACACATCTTCGACTATAATACCCCCCTTACTTGCCCGCCTTTGCTTGAAACTCAGGAGAAACCATGTCAGCCTTTGCGCCTAACGCGCCTACTATTAGTGTGGCCGTGCCCTGTCTCCCCCGCGCCTCTGTGGTGAAGCCGTTCTCCATCGCCACTTCCTCTCCCCCGTCCTCCCTGCTTCCTCATGACATTCATAATTTCAATGTCAATAAATGTACATATATTTGCGGGTCCGCCCCCGCATCCTCTCTCTTGCACCCCACAAAAACCGCGCTCGATGTGGCTAAATCTGGCTCGATTGCGGCGCGGTTTCTGCACCCCCAGCCTGTTTCAGCGCACGTTGCGGAGCAAATGTCATCCACCTGTGGGCCGTTCCTCATTCCTCACTCCTCATCCTTCATCTTTTCCGCCCCCACTATTACAATGTGGGGAAATGTGGGGGTTTCACAGTCCCCACCTCCGGGGCACCTGTACCGATAGAGAACGAGAAGCGAGTCACCAATGGATGAGGTCTACATCTTCGGGCACAAGAATCCCGACACGGATTCTATCTGCTCCGCCATAGCCTACGCGCACCTGAAGAACGCGCTCGGCACCGTCCCGCACATCCCCGCCCGCCTCGGCGAACCGAACCGCGAGACCGGATTCGTCCTCCGGGCCTTCGGCGTGCCCGCGCCCCTCTTCCTGCCGCACGTCCATGTCCGCGCCCAGGACGTGATGACCCGCGACGTCATCTCCGCCCCCGCCGACGCCACCATTCACGAGGTCGGCGAGCTAATGCGCCAGCGTGAGATTCACGCCATCCCTATAGTCAACCGCGACGGGCGCGCCCAGGGCCTCATTGACGAGCGCGCCCTCGTCCGCCTCTACCTCAACGAGCTACAGGTCCAGAGCCTCTGCGACACGCCAACCCGCCTCGACAACATCGTCGAGACCCTGGCCGCCCGCCTCCTCGTCGGTGAACCGGGCCGAATGATTAGCGGCAACGCCGTCATCGGCGCGATGAGTCCCGAAACGATGGTCAACTACATCGCCCCCGGCGACCTCGTCATCCTCGGCAACCGCGAGAACGCCCAGGAGGCCGCCCTCACCTGCGACATCTCCTGCCTCATCGTCACGGGCGGCTTCGAGCCATCGCCCCGCATCCTGAAGATAGCCCGCCAGCGCGACGTAGCCATTCTCGTCACGCCCCACGACACCTTCGCCACCGCCCAACTCATCAACCTGAGCGTCCCGGCGCAGTCCCTCGTCGAGGGCGACGTGCTGGCCGTCAGCCCCGAAAGCCTCGTCGCCGAACTCACGCCCGACCTCCTCGCCTCGCCTCACGGCATCGCCCTCGTCAACGACGAGCAGGGGCGGCTCTGCGGCGTCCTCACCAAGAGCGACATCCTCGCCCGGCGGCGGCGCAGGGTCATCCTCGTAGACCACTCCGAGCGCAGCCAGTCCGCCGACGGCATCGAGCGCGCCGACATCCTGGAGATTCTGGACCATCACCGCCTCGGCGGCCTTGAAACCGCTGGCCCAATCCTGGCAATCATCGCGCCCGTCGGCTGCACCGCCACCCTCGTCTTCCGCCGCTACAACGAGCTGGGCGTCACCCCCCCGCGCGAGATGGCGGGCCTCATGGTCGCCGCCATCCTCTCCGACACCATGCTCCTCAAATCGCCCACCACCACCCCCGAAGACGTGGCAGCGGTGCAGAAGCTGGGCGCGATTCTCGGCGAAGACCCCCTCGCCTTCGGTCAGCGCATGTACAACGCCAAGTTCGACGTGGCCCGCCTCTCCGCCAAAGAGCTTGCCACCACCGACCTCAAAACGTTCGAGTTTGGCACCGCCCGCGTCGCCATCGGGCAGGTCGAGGTCGGCGACAAAGAGGCCATCCTGCAACGCAAGGGGGAGATTCTGGAGGCGATGGCCCAGCAGCAGGAGGAGAAGGGCTACGACCTCGTCCTGCTCATGGTGACGGACCTCGTCCGCGAGGGCACCGAGTTACTGACCGTCGGCAAAACCCGCGCCGTCGAGCGCGCCTTCGACGTGACCCTGGAAGATAGCTCTATCTGGCTGCCCGGCGTCCTCTCCCGCAAGCAGCAGATGGTCCCGCCCCTCACCAGCGCCTTCTAATGGGAACCGTCTCTAAAACAGATGGTCGTCCAGCAGTTGCGGCGCGCCGCCCGGCCCGCTGACCAGCACGCGCTCCACGCCCTCAATGCGCTGCAACTCATCGAGCAGCGCTGCTTCCTGGTGCGCCTCGCAGAGCAGGTGAACGTTAGGCCCCGCGTCAATCGTGAAGTAGACTTGCAGCCCCTGCTCCCGCCACTCCTGGCACGCCTTGATGAGCGCGATGGTGGCGGGCGACCAGTAGAAGAGCGGCGGCGTGCCGGACATCATGACGAAGTGCATCGCCAGCGCATCCGCCTCGATGATGGGGCCGAGGGTAGCGAGGTCGCATTCGAGAATCGAGGTTCGCACGGTGGGGAGTTGCCGCGCCACCTGTTCCAGACGGGCTTGCAAAAAGGGGCTGCTCTGCGCGAGGCCGTGCCCCTCCGCGCTCGAAACCTTCTTGCGCTCCTGGGTCACGATGGCAACCACGTCGCGCAGGTCAGGCCAGTGCTTCTCGCTGGCGATGGGTTCGGCATAGCTGGACTTATGGTCGCGGCCCCCGTGCCACTCCACAAAGCCGCCATAGAGTGAGCGGCTGGCGCTGCCCGATTCCAGCCGGGCAAGGCGGCTCATCTCGCGCGCGTCCAGCGCAAGGCCGAGCGCCGCACTCGCCGCTACGGTGAGCGCGGCAAAGGCGCTGGCGCTGCTGGCGATGCCCGCCGCCATCGGGAAGTTATTCTTCGACACAACACGCGCAGGTGTCTCCACGCCCGCCAGCGCGCGCAGCCGCGAGAGGTGCCGCGAAGCGCGAATAAGGGGGTCGCCGTCGCGCTCCTGCCCGTCAATAACAACCACATCGCCATTCAGTGCAGTATCAAACTCGACGGTGGTGAGCGTATACGCCGCGTCCAGTGTCATCGAGACGCTATCGTTGAGCGGCACATTCAGAGCGGAATCCCGCGCGCCCCAATACTTGATGAACGCGAGATTGGATTTTGCCCTTGCTGTCGCTTTGTGGCTGGTCTGCATCGTAAATATCTCTCCCTCGGCAATTCTCCTAGGACGAAACGTGTGCTTGGGCCCCAGATAGCGAAGAGGCTTCCAGAGCGTAGGCGATGGTCTGCTCGAGCGACATGGCACGGCCTTCATTCCACATGGCTCTAAATAAGCTGTCCCCCAAACGCTCTCGGGCGGCCGCAACATCGCCTTCATAGCGAGGGCGCTGTGAGGCAGGTAGTGGCACCTTTAGCACTGAGCGGAGCATCTCGGCAGCACCCCAAAGGTGCGCGGCCCTTTCAGAGTTGCCTTCGCTGAGAGCCAGCGCTGCCATCTGTTCGATAGAGGCTGCAGTGCCTGCCCTATCGCCTATATCCCGCCGGAGCGCCAGACTCTCCGCGTGCATTGCCCACGCGCCTTCAGCATCACCCTGCTGGTGCATTACGAATCCCAGATGGGTGAGCACTCCGGCCAGCATCCACTTCTGCCCTAACACTCGCGCTGTGGTCAGGCTTTCCTCCAACTGGGTCCGCGCCGAGCCAACGTCCCCCTCCTGGTACGCGACCAGTCCCAAGCCACTGAGCGCACTGGCTGTCCCGAACTTGTTGTCGAGTTCCATGGTGATCGTCAGGCTCTGCTCGTACCAAGCGCGCGCTGCTGCGTAGCTCCCCTGTTGATACGCAACGTTGCCCAGGCTGTTCAGCGCGTGGACGATGGTTGGCTTGTCTCCTAACTGCCGTGCAACGTCCAAACTCTCCTCGTGCAGCCTCTGCGCTGTCGGGTAGTCGCCTAGGTAGTAAGCTGCATCCCCCAGGTTGAGGAGTGAGGTGGCGATGCCCGCTGTGTCGTTCATTTCGTGCCGGAGGGTCAGACTCTCCTCATACAGCCCTCGCGCTGCTGTGTAGTCCCCCTGCTCCGATGCCAACGTTCCAAGATTGTTGAGCGTGTTGGCAAGCCCCACCCGGTCATCCAGGTGTCGGTGCATTTCCAGGCTTTCCTGAAGCAGTGACCGAGCCGAGGCATAATCACCTTGGTCTGACGCCACCAGGGCTACATTGCTGAGCGACCTCGCCACGCCACTCTTGTCGTCCAATTCACGCCGGATTGCCAGGCACGCCTCGAAACTGGCACGGGCGGCGGCATACTCTCCTTGCGTCCAGGCCAAGGCACCCGCACCATTGAGCGCCTGTGCCACGGCCTCCGTGTGCGCCAATGCCTCAGGTTTCGCCAGAAGCTGCGTGAGCCATGCACGTCCCTCGCTGAGATGTCCCCGCACCAACCAAAAGCGCCACAGCGCGCCCGCAATCCTTAAAGCAACCTCACTCTCCCCGCTAGCGACTGTGCGGCGCAGGCTCGCGCGTAGGTTGTCATGCTCGGTCTCTAAACGTTCGAGCCACGCGACTTGCTCGGCACCGATGAGATGGGGTTCCGCCGCTTCTGCCAGCGCGAGAAAGTAGCTCGCATGCGCCTGCTGTAGGGCGTCCGCCTCGCCACTCGCCTGCAACTTCTCCTGCGCATACTCATGGATGGTCGCCAGCGTGACGAAGCGGGGTTCACCCTGTGGCCCCTCCTCCTGCACCAATAGGCTCTCATCTACGAGCGAGGCTACGCCGTCAAAGGTGTCCAAAGGCAGGTCTCCATCGGCGTCACAAACCGCCTCAATGGCTTCCAGCGTGCGCCCCCCCACAAAGACCGCCAATCGGCTAAAGAGGGCTTTCTCGCCAGCATCGAGGAGGTCGTAGCTCCAATCTATGGCCGCACGCAGCGTCTGCTGACGGGCGGGCAGGTTACGTGCGCCTCCCGTGAGCAGGTTAAGGCGGTTCTCCAGGCGGGCCAGCAAGGCTTGGGGCGGGAGCAGTTTGATGCGTGCAGCGGCCAGCTCGATAGCTAGGGGCAGGCCGTCGAGACGAGCACAGATTTCCGCCACAGCAGGCGCGTTATCGTTGGTGACCTGGAACCCGGCCTTGACGGCCTGGGCACGCTCAATGAACAGCCGCACGGCCCCGTACTGGGTCAGTCGCTCTACAGGTGGCAGGTGGCCGCGCGCAGGGAGGGTCAATGGCGGCACGTGGAACTCGCGTTCGCCGTAGAGATGCAGTGGCACCCTACTGGTGACGAGTAGCTTCAGCCTTGGGGTCGCCTGACACAAGGCGTCTACGGCTTCCGTAGCCTCCACGACCTGCTCGAAATTGTCCAGCATCAACAACAGCTGCTTGTCTTGAAGATAGGTGTGGAGACGGTCGAGGAGAGGTTGGTCTCCCTCATCTCGCAGGCCGAGGGTCTGAGCGATAGTTGGCACCACCAAGGCCGGGTCAGAAATAGGGGCTAGGTTGACGAAGTAGACTCCATCAGGGAAGGCATCGAGCAATTCGGCGGCGACCTGAAGCGCGAGGCGGGTCTTGCCCGTACCACCAGGGCCCGTGAGCGTCACGAGACCTACCTCCTCTTGTTGCAGAAGGCCAGTCACCTGAGTCAGCTCTCGCTCCCGTCCGACAAGCGGGTTGCGCTGCACGGGGAGATTGGTGGGTAAGGACTCCAAGCTCCTGAGTGCAGGGAACTCTGAGGGGAGCTCCGGAATAACGAGTTGGAAGACGTGCTCCGGACGGGTGAGGTCTCTGAGGCGGTGCGTCCCCAGATCCAAAAGCCGGTGGTTGGACGGCAAGGCCTCTCTCACGAGTTCCACAGTAGCGAACGAGAGGAGCGCCTGCCCACCGTGGGCGAGGGAACGCAGTCGCGCACAGCGATTCACGGCAGACCCGTAATAGTCCCCCCCGCGCAGCTCCGCCTCGCCTGTATGGAGTGCCATCCGAATGGCTAGGCGTTCTCCATCAAGGGTCCAGGGTTCTGTACTGAGGGCCTGCTGAAGAGCAGTGGCCGCTGCAACGGCGTCGCTGGCGCGCGCAAAGACAGCAAAGCGGCTGCCACCCTCACCATGTGGGCGCACGAGTTGCCCGGCGTATTGGTCGATGATGTGCTCTACCAGTGCATCGTGGCGCACCATGGCCTGCTGCATACCCTCTGGACTTTGCTCCCATAGCCTCGTGCTGCCCTCGACATCGGTGAGCAGGAAGGTGACGGTGCCGGTGGGCAACGCAGGCTCTGTCTCTCCGGGAGGAGAGATGGAATCGACTGCTCTGGAGCCCATGGCAAACCGTTCGGTTAGCAGCACCAGCAGGTCATTCTCGATGAGCTTGCGGAGTTCGGAGGGGGTGGAGAAGGGCTTGTAGGAGGCGTGGTCATCGTCGCGGATACGGTCCAGCAACTGTTCGAGACGCGGCTCACGTTTGGGTGCCGGATGTTTAATGTAGATAAGCTTCGGGCGACCCCCGCAGAGGCGATATTCATCCTCTAAACCGGAAATCTCCTCGCCAGGGGCAACCCAGCCATAGCGCTCCCAGTAGAGGCCAATGAAGACGTGGCTCTGATCCAGATAGGCGCGGTACAGGTCGCGTGGCGGATGAGGACGCGCACCTAGCTCAAACATCACTGGCGCAAGCCGCAGGCGCTCGATAGCCTTGCGGGCGGCGGCGCGTTCCTCAGCCAGTTCTTGCAAGGTCGAACTGACGAAGACGCGCAAACGTTGGTCAGGGGTAAGAATAGCGGGCTGCCCCGCATCGCTTCCCATCGCAGTCATAGCCCACCTCTTCTGCCGTTAGCTAGACAGTGGAACGTTAAGTATAAGCGGTCAAAGGTTGGCTGTCACTACGGCTATCCTCAAGTTGGATAGAGGCCGGTACCACTCTGCGGGAGAGGCACTTGTCATTTGGGGGGAGACTTGAACTGCTCAAGCACGAGCCGCGCAGTGAGGGTCAGAGGTGGTACATTGCGATTACTTGATAAAAGCGAGATTGCTAGACGCCCTGGCTGTGGCCTTGTTGTTAGTATACATCCGAAGTACCTGTCCGTTCGTTGCTCTCCTGAACCGCGCCGATTCTCACTTACGCTTCGGGAGGGTGATGATGGCAATGAAGAGCAGGGCACGTACCAGGTATGTGAGGACCTTGCCCCTACATGAAGAAACGGCTTGTAAGGAGTGTAACGCAGGTGGTAAGCATCTCCTAAAACAGGACCATTCAGAAGTGGAGAAATCGCTTACAATCAGGCAGAGGAGGACTCCACATGAAACGCTCACGCTACACAGAGAACCAGATTATCGGCTTATTAAAGGAAGCCGAAGGCGGGGTGCCAGTAGCCGAGTTGTGCCGCCAGCACGGCCCTATCTTTTTTGTGGAACCGAGTTTATGATATGTACCTCTCCTTCCAATATTCCATGGAGGATTCTCAGAATGTCCAAATATGGGTTTGGCGATGGTGGGCAAAGGGGCATGGAGGTAGAGAGAAGAAGGCAAGAGGAAGAAGAAAAACAGAGAGAGGAGGAAGAGAAGTGGAGACAAGCAGAATACACAAGAAGGTTTGGCTCATCTGTAGAACGAGTGAGTACCGAGAGAGGAGATGAGGGTGGGAGAGATGCGTTTCTCGTTGCGGCAGAGTTCGCAGATGGCGAGATAGCCCGCGAGGTACTTCTTGTGAACGCCTTTGAAGGGGCGGAGGAAATTGCGAACATCGGTCCACAAACCTTCAA